>JAFDKD010000678.1 GCA_019307165.1 Deltaproteobacteria bacterium
ACCAGGAACAAAGAAGACTAGAGTCGAGAGACAAGAGTCTAGAGATGAACGATGATAAGGGCGTTATTCGATATCAGTTATTCGTTAATAGTGGCGAGTCTGGAGACCGGAAGTCGGAAGTCAGACGTCACGCAGACAACTGACGACCCTGAACCTTGAACCCGGAACCTAGCACGAGGAACCAAGAACAAGGAACCAAGAACCAAGCACAAGGAACGAGGAACAAAGAACCGGGAGTTGAGATTTTCATGCGCAGCCGTTCCTACTACACGCTGATCGCCAGCCTGCCGCCGCTGCCGAGATTCGACCGCGCCGAGCGGCTTCCCATCACCCGGGAGCGGCTCCTGGAGCGGCGACGGATGCTGGACCCGGAAGACGCGGACCTATTGGACCGGCTCGAGGCTTTTCTGTCGTGGCACCGGCAGCCGGCGGCGCGAACCGACGAAGAAATGGTCAGGTCTTACGACGGCATGCGCGGGCGGATCGATCACCCTGTCTTGAAGGACCTGTGCGGGGTCCTGGTGAATCAGCGGACCATCATGGCCGGACTTCGCCGCCGGCACCTGGGCCTCCCGCCTCCGGCTCCAGGCGAGCCCTGGGGGATGGGACCGCTGAAAAGGCACATGGAACAGAATTGGGACGACCCGCATTTTAAGCTGCAATCGGCCTATCCCTGGATTGCCGAGGCCCGGGAACACCTGACGGCAGGGAAGACCCTGGCCCTCGACCACCTGCTGCTAAACCGGGTCTGGGACCAGGCGGATCGATTGGTCCTGGGGAAGCACTTTGAATTTGAAGTGGTCCTCGCCTACCTGATCAAGTGGGACGCGATCAGGCAATGGCTGTCCTATGACGCCGAGGCGGCGGCGGAATTTTTTGAACAACGGGTGTTGGAGGTCATGCATGGCAACGAATGAATTTTCCATCGAATCCCAACGGCCCCCCTCAAGGGGCGGATCCGGCACGGCCAGGGTGGTGGGCGTGCAGGAGAGCCTGGTGGTCATAGAGGTGGAGAATGCGCCGATCCGCAAAAACGAGGTGGGCTATATCTGCGTGGGAGAAGAACGTCTCATGGCGGAGGTGCTGAGGATTCAGGGGCGTACGGCCGATATGCAGGTCTTTGAAGACACCTCCGGCGTTCGCGTGGGGGACCCGGTCGAATTGAGCGGAAGGATGCTGTCGGCGGGATTGGGGCCCGGGCTTCTGGCCCAGGTGTTCGACGGCCTGGAAAACCCGCTTGCCTCCCTGGCCCGCGAATACGGGTTTTTCCTGCCCCGAGGCGTCGATATATCCCCCCTCGACCTTCAGAAAAAGTGGACATTTACCCCGGTGGTGTCGCTGGGCGACCGGGTGGTAGCAGGGCAAGCCATCGGTACGGTGCCCGAAGGGCCGGTTCTTCACAAAATCATGATTCCCTTTAACGAACCGGAGCCGGTGGAAGTGGTCTGGATCCATCAAGGGACCTTTACCCCGGACACGCCTGTGGCCCGCATCCGAACTCCTGAAGGGAAAGAGTCGGAATTGACCATGATTCAGCAGTGGCCCGTGCGCCGCCCCATAACCGAGGCCATGTTTCGCCGCAGATTGTCCAGGCGGATTTATCCATCCGAGCCCCTGACCACGACAACCCGCATTATTGATACCTTTTTCCCCATTGCGCGCGGCGGCACCGGATGCATCCCCGGGCCTTTCGGCGCGGGGAAGACGGTGCTGCAAACCCTGATCGCGCGCTACGCTACCGTCGATGTCGTGGTGATTGTGGCCTGCGGGGAGCGCGCCGGCGAAGTGGTGGAAACCATCACCGAGTTCCCCAAAACCAAAGACCCCAAAACCGGCGGATCGCTGATGGACCGGACCATCATCATATGCAACACATCCTCCATGCCCGTGGCGGCCAGGGAATCGTCCATCTACACCGGCATCACCATCGGCGAGTACTACCGGCAGATGGGGTATAACGTCCTCCTCATTGCCGACTCCACCTCCCGGTGGGCACAGGCCATGCGCGAGACATCGGGCCGCATGGAGGAGATCCCCGGGGAAGAGGCGTTTCCCGCCTACCTGGACTCATCAATCAAAAATATCTATGAACGGGCCGGCGTCATCCAATGCCCGGACGGGTCAACAGGCAGTCTCACCATGATCGGCACGGTTTCTCCGGCGGGCGGCAATTTCGAGGAACCGGTCACCCAGGCCACCCTGTCCACGGTCAAAACGTTCCTGGGCCTTTCCTCGGACCGGGCATACCGGCGGTTTTACCCGGCCATCGATCCGCTTATTTCCTGGTCCCGTTACCTGGATCAACTGAAGGACTGGTTTTCCGAACACCTCGGCCCGGAATGGACCGGGGACGTCAAGGCCATGCAGGACCTCCTCCACCAGGGCGACACCATATACCACATGATGCAGGTGACCGGCGAAGAAGGGATCACCATCGAAGACTACCTGGTCTGGCAAAAGTCGGTACTGCTCGATATGGTATTCCTGCAGCAGGACGCCTTCGACGACGTGGATGTTTCCATGCCCCTGGAGCGGCAGAAAGAAAGTTTGGGACTTCTCAAAGCCATCATTGAAAAGGATTACGGGTTTGAAGACAAGGATGAGGCCATGAATTTTTTCACGCGGATTACGGGCCTCTACAAGAACTTCAACTACAGTCCCACCGATTCCCAGGCATACCTGAAATATCGCCGGGAGATCGAGGCGCTGGTGGCTGAACACTCGGTGGGCGGCTAGTCGGGTTTTGGGGAAAGGCCTATTTCGGAGGAAGTGCCGGAAAAGAGAATATCGATAATCTCTTTAATCAAAGGAGTGTTCCATGACGGACAATGCACAGGATTTCACCATAACCCGGCTGGGAAAATGCCGTATTCCCTCCCCCATGAAA
>JAFDKD010000679.1 GCA_019307165.1 Deltaproteobacteria bacterium
CACAACGCCTGCCAAGGGCATTCTCCGACCGATTTCTGTGGGGGGAGCCGCGGGGGGAGTGAATATCGAATAACGAATACCTGCCTTCCGAAGTCTCGCACGAAGGAAGGTCGAACAAGGAATTTCGAAGGAACAAGGAACCAGGAACGAGGAACGGAGCACAATAACAATAAACGCCGGAGTCGCGGCTGAAACACTGTAGAAGCATAAAACGGATGAACAGCCGGCAGTATACTATCCAGGGAGAACGAATATTATGGCAAGAGCACGAATAGATGCCGGCATATGTGGATTTGAAACCATCGTTGAAACGCAAAAACAAGGCCGGAAATGCCTGGTCAACATCGAAAGCGATTGCGAGGCCATTCAAGAATTGGCGGAGGTGCTGACCGAGGTGGACCCCTTTGAGGAAATCATGTTCCGGGGGGAAGGTCCCTTGACGTTCCGGATGGCGGCAAACCACTGCAAACACACCGCCTGCCCGGTGCCCGTCGGCATCATCAAGGCCATTGAAATCGCATCCGGCCTGGCCCTGCCCAAAGACGCGGTGATCGAACTGTCCAAGACGGATGAGTAAAAGGCCCGCCGACAAGGTCGGCGGGATCTCCGATACGCTCCGACAAGTCTAATCAATCGGGAAACTTCACGAAGACGGAAACCTTCGTGCTCGTTGTCGTGGTCGTAATCGTAATCGATTTCAATCAATGCCTCACACAAATCGCCGTAGGGTGGGATTTTACATCCCACCACTGAGACAAGCAATGGACAACCGATCTTCGGCGGCATGTAAAATACCGCCCTACAACTTCAATACAATGAAAGTGAACGAAAAATATATCTCTCACAGAGTCACAGAGTTCACAGAGGTCTGTTATTTTCTTACAGAGCCTCGTTGAAATGTATCGGGAGACCGCGTGCCTTATGGACCTGTGATGAAATTGAAATACACATGTCGGCCCTATCAGGAAAAAGTACGGTACACCATCTGTTGAATCTTTTATTTCTCTGTGGTCTCTGTGCCTCTGTGAGATATTTTCCTGGTCGTTTTCCAGGATGATGGCCGAGCATCGACTTTCAATTGGATAAGTCCATTGACTGAGACACACTCACGTACCAGCAAATTACCCACTGAAAACCCGGAAGACCCTTGTGCAAAGGGGGGAGAGTGCAAAAAAGCCCGACGGATAAGCTGACTTACCCAGTCCGATGAGCGTCGGTTTTCATGAAGTTTCATACGAAAAAAGGATTTATTTGAAACAAAAGCCACGAATTGAGGTGATGGCAGTCCCAGCAGCAAGAGGCGTCTGCGCCAAGCGCTCTCGCCCCTACTGACACCTGACACCTTGCTTAGTCCTGACTGTTCTCCCCAGTTCCCCTTCCATTGTCCCACGGGGGCTATGGCCCGGTGTTGAGGCCGCTCCCCTAGGTCGCCGGTTCCAGAGAATCGATGAGGGACTCGAACTGCCCGGCTCCCGTGGCATGGTAGCGGCCGTCCTTCGCTGCCGCGTCTCCGGCCGCGATCAAAAGTTCGCAGTGGCTGATCACTTCGTTTTCGGCCATGATCATCCCGAATCCCTTGAGCAACCGCTCTTCAAAGTATTCTGCGGCGATTTCCCGGGCCGTCTTGGGTCCTCGCTCCAGGATTTCCAGCATGGCCGCGCACCGGTCGATGTGATGACGGATAAGTTCGCGAACCCGCTCGTTTAACACCACTTCATTCCAACGATTGTTGAAAAAGAGACGATGACCCGGCAGCACCAGAAGGTCCGGGTGGGCTTCGGCGATTTTACCCAGCCGCTTGAGCGAGCGGATGAAGGATCGAAGTCCGTAGACGGCCTGCGGGTCCGAATATGCGGGTTCAAGTATGCTTCGAACCAGTTCGAAAAAACCCTCCTGTGAGGGGCTAGGGGAAATCTCCGGAAGCAGGGTGTCCCCGACCGCAATGGCCTCCTCGCCCAGGAGGACGCACAGGGCGTCCGGGCTGTGCCCCGGCAGGTGGTGAGACACAATGCCGGACCCCAGTTCTTTTGTGCCGTCACCGATCCCTTCGATTTCCAGGACGCTTCGCTCCCGGTGGTAATCCACGCAATACTTCCGGCTGAACGACTCGGGCATGGCGCAACGCCAGCAGGCCGCGGGGAAGTCCTTGCGGACGGCGGGCGGCGCTTCTTCAGGATAGAACCGGATCAAACTGCCGTAAATATGGTGTGCCTTCACCGTTAATCCGATGCGGGGAACGATCTCGGGCAGGGCGCCGTCATGGTCTTCATGGCCGTGGGTCAGGAGAACGAATGCAAGGTCCGCGGGCGAAACGCCGACGCCGTCCATCATTTGAAAGAGTTCTTCCCCCGCCCCCCGCCTCCCCGCATCTATCAGAAACGGCCTGTCCCCGCAGACCAGATAGTTCCAGGTGGGACCCAGGTCCCATCCGCCCCCATATGAATTTGAGGTGGGAAGGCCGAAGATCTCCAGCCCGGACCGGAGTTTCAAGCGAAATATGCGATGATTGCCGTTGGGCTCCCCCTCATGGAGGACCTCGGCCATGTCTTGGATCATACGATGCGATCTCCTCATCTGGTTGCAGGATTGCTCTAGCGTGTTTATTATAAAAAGTAAAGATCCGGGTCCATAGGACCCGGCTTTGAGGCCGCCCCCATAGGGGGCCTTGCAATGACCAAGTCCTGTAAGTGATGCACCCATTAGGTGTCAGGTGTCAGGAAAGGATTTGTTTTAAGCAAACGCTGGAAAATCAAGTGGGGGCAATTTCAGCAACACACAGCAGCGTCGAAGTCTATTATTCGTACTGACACCTGAACACTGACACCTGAAACCTTATTTCCGCAATGGCATAGCCGGGCAACTTTGACCCCCGCTGCACGG
>JAFDKD010000680.1 GCA_019307165.1 Deltaproteobacteria bacterium
GCATGGTTTGCCCGGACATGAAAAAGACGGGCCTCGAAGATATCCTGAATGCCCTCGAAAACCTCTCGCCCGAGATCAGGGTCCCGGATGACATCAGGGGCAAGGCGAAGGGCGCCGTGGACCGCATGCTTGCCATTCCAAGGTCGTGACGACGGGACTTCCTTTCATGAACCCACCTGCCGTAAAAGTCAAATCCACCCTGGCGTATTTGAGAAAGCTGTTTATCATGCCCGATTCGCCTGACAAGTTCATCGAATTCGGTCATGAACTTCTGGAGATGATCCACGATTTTTTCCAGGAAAAGGGCGGGATTCACAGCAGCATCACCCTTCCCGAGCTTAGCCGTATATTCGAGCAGACAGCGGTCCCTGACGAACCGGTGCTCATCAAAGATGTGCTGGCGGAGATCCGGAGCAAGATCATCGATCATTCGGTGAAGGTGGGGAGTCCTTACTATATCGGGCACATGACCAGCGCCATTCCCTATTTCATGATACTGCTGGAGATGATCATTGCCGCCCTCAACCAGAATCAGGTCAAGATCGAGACCGCCAAGGCATCGAGCTTTGTGGAGAGGGAACTGGTATCGTGGCTGCACCGTCTGGTGTTCGGCCGAACCGATGCGTTTTACAAAAGACATGTCCAGAACCCGAAAGTAGCCCTGGGCAACGTCACCAGCGACGGGTCCCTGGCCAACCTGACGGCGCTGCTGGTCGCCAGGGAAAAGGCCTTTCCCCCGGATGGGATTTTCCCTGGGCTTCGGATGGCCGGGGTGGAAGCGGCCATGCGTCATTACGGATACGGGCGTGCCGTCATTCTGGTGTCCACCAGAGGGCATTATTCCATAAAAAAGGCCGCCGGCGTCCTTGGCATGGGAGAGGAAAACGTTCTCAATATCCCGGTTGATGCGAATAACCGCATGGACGTGAGAAAGCTGCGTCTCAGGGTAAGGCGGCTTTGCCGTCCCGAAGAAAAGACCAGGATTATTGCCATCGTGGGTATAGCGGGTACCACGGAGACGGGAAACGTGGACGAACTCCACAAGCTTGGGGAGATATGCCGGGAGACGGGGGCGCACTTCCATGTGGATGCCTGCTGGGGAGGGGCTGCCATGCTCGTGGATGAATACAGGCCGCTTTTCAAGGGGATCGAGCGCGCCGACTCCGTTGCCGTTGACGCCCACAAACTGCTTTACTGCCCCATGACCATGGGTTTGGTCCTGTTCCGGAGCGAGAAGGACCTTCAGCTGATCCGGCACTCCTCTCAATATGTGATACGGAGAAACTCGGTGGATACCGGGAGATTTACCATCGAAGGGTCGCGACCCTTCGCGTGTTTGAAACCATGGGCTTCCCTGAAGATCATCGGGAAGGAAGGGTACGGCCTTCTGTTCAGGCAGGCGCGCAAACTGACCGGCAATTTAAAGGACATACTGGACAACTGCGGTAATTTCGAAACCCTCAACGTGCCGGAGCTTTTTATTCTTACGTATCGGTTCATTCCGGAAAGGGTCAGAGAGCAGTTGGCCGCATGGGGGGAGGCGCTGCCCGATACCGATGATAAGACGTCCGTAAAGGACATGGATCGCAAAATAAGAAAGATCAATCGCTTGATCAACGGGCTGAACGTCAAACTGCACAAGGCGCTGCGAAGGGACGACACCACATTCGTTTCCCGTACCACGCTGGAATCGACCCGATACGCCCCTCAGAACATCGTCGTGCTTCGGGCCGTGCTCGTCAATCCCCTGACCAGCATGCAAACGCTCAAGGAGATCGTATCGACACAGAACCGCATCGGCCTCCAATTATGGCGGGATTTCGAACCCGCCTACGAGCGAATGCTAAAAGGATGAGTATTGACGGCGGCGCATTTTTTTGTTAAAAATGATTAAATTATCCTATCCTCTCCAATTCGTTAAAATTGATCAAAACAACCCTGTCTTCTCCAACTGAAAGGGGCCTGAAAGGCGCTTTAGGCGAATACGGTTTTCTGAAGGAGGTGGCACATGGAAAAGGACGCAGATTCCGGCAAAAAAGATTTCGTCATGGAATTCATCGACGGCCCCGATTCGGAACTGGATGCCGAATCGGAATCCGCCTTAAGGAGACGCCCGTCAAGATATCCGAGCGGCATGTGGGGGGCGGTGGCCGTGGCGGCGGGCATCGCACTTTTGGGGGGCCTCTTCCTGGGGTATTTTTTCGGCGGGGACGGAGATTCCCCGATGTCCGAAGACCTGAAATCCATCTCCGCCGGTGTCGAATCCTTGGAAAATCGGATCGAACGCCTGGAGTCTCTGGATGACCGCCTGGCCCAGCTGGAAAGGCAGGGAACAGGCCTTCGCCAATCCCAGGCTCGATCGCAGGACAAGGTGAAATCCCTGTCCAAACAGTTGAATATGGTCTCGGAACGGGTCAGAAAACTGGAGTCAAGGACGGCGGCCGCTCCAAAGAGGAGCGCAACGAAGTCGACCGCCGTTTCAAAGACTCAATCCACAAAGACACCCAAATACCACGAGATTACGGCCGGCGACACCCTCTACCGGATTTCCATCAAGTATGGGATCACCGTGGATGAACTGTGCCGCCTCAATAACATCTCGCGCAAACAGGTCCTCAACCAGGGCAAGAAGCTCATTGTCTCCGAGTGAGACGCTTGCCGCGGCGTAGCTGCCCTTTAGCGAAGCCGGGTCCTTTGGACCCGGTCTACTCCGTTTGTTCCATCTGCAAAACCTGGTCCTCTGGGCCAGTCGAAGATCCCGTGCAGCGGGGGTCAGAGTTTTCCGGCTATGCCAATGCGGAAATAAGGTTTCAGGTTTCAGGTGTCAGTGTTCCCCGCCCAACAACGGCGGGATCTTCGACAGGTGTCAGTACGAATA
>JAFDKD010000096.1 GCA_019307165.1 Deltaproteobacteria bacterium
ACCCCTTCCGGAGCGGGTTCCCGGAAGCCTTCATCTTGCGAAAAATTGCATACAATATATGAAACAAATTCCAGCATGTTGTCAACCATGTTCTCTAATTTAGAAATTTTTCTATCTTTAAAGTTTTTAAAAAGTTTATTAAGTTATTTAAATAAAGTATGGTGGCATAGCCAAATGGGTTTCCAATCCAAAAAGGCCAATATTTTCGAACGCGACAAAATTTTTTGTTGACAATAGTGTACGGCAAAAGGTATCCGATATTCATATAGCCGGGAAAGGCCCCGGAATTGAGCGACGGCGCGCCCCCAACCCGAAACCCAACGAAGTTTCATGTGAGGGGGATAACACGAACGCCCTGGCACGCCTATGGAGGAGGTTATGGGGATACACACCGAACTGTGCGATCTGCTCGAAATAAAACATCCGGTGGTGCTGGCCGGCATGGGAATGGGGATCTCCGGCGCCGACCTCACCGCCGCCGTTTCCGAGGCCGGCGGCTTGGGTCTGCTGGGGTGCAGCAGGCTGAATCCGGATCAGATTCGGGACCTCATAAATAAGACACGGGAATTGACGGACAAGCCATTCGGCGTGGATATCCTGGCCCCTCCCCTGGGCGCACCCGGCGACCGTGACGAACTGAGTGAGCAGATCCCCAAGGAATACTGGGATTTTGTCGAAAAGGTGAAACGGGATTTAAACATACCCGATTTCGATTCGCCCGAATACGCCCTTACCGAGGAATTCATGCGCCGGCAAATGGAGGTGGTGGTTGCGGAGAAGGTGCCCGTATTCGCCACCGGGCTGGGGACCCCCGCCTGGGTTCTTGAAGAGATCCGCGCGCACGGCATCAAGTACATTTCCCTTGTAGGAAAGGTCAAACACGCCCTTCGGTTGAAAGAGAATCGGCCGGACGCGATCGTGGCGCAGGGGACCGAGGCCGGTGGCCACACGGGAAAGATCGGGAGCCTCCCTTTGATCCCCATGGTGGTGGATGCGATATCGCCCATACCCGTTGTGGCCGCGGGCGGCATCAGCGACGGCCGGGGACTGGCGGCGGCCCTGGCCCTGGGGGCCGGTGGCGTATGGATGGGCACGGCGTTTCTGGCGACCCGGGAGGCGTTTCATGACACGGTCCGGCTCGGGTGGATGACACCGGGCGACAGGGCATTCTATCAGGAAACCATTTTGAAAGCAGCGGAGGATGATGCCGTGGTCTCCCGGGTGAAAACCGGAAAAACCTGCCGGGTGTACAGGGGTGGGCTGCTGAAACTCTGGGCCGAATCAGGGCTCGAACCCCTGCCATACCAGCTTCAGACCGTCATTATGAGCGACCTGGAGACGGCCCTGATGAAGGCGGACAAATGCGAGTATGTACTCCACGTAGGGGGACAGGTTGCGGGGATGATCAAGGAACTCAAGAGCGCCGGAGACCTGGTCCGAGAGGTAGTGGACCAGGCTGCCGGAATAATAAAGGATCGGTTGCCCGCTTGCGTTTCATAATTTCAATTAAATCCCCCCGCCCCCTTTTTTACAAAGGGGGAGATAGGATTGTCGTTTTTGGATTCCAGTTAGAGGAAAGACTGCTCGGGGATGAAGAACCGGCGTAGTGTACAGACATTTTAAATCGACTTCGCTTGAAACCAACTGCAGTTTGGTTCATCGGCTGAATCTTCGTCCGTCTCAGGCGGGCTTACTAAGCCCACCTGCTGCGCGGGTGGAGAACTCAGCTTCAGTATTGGCGTTCACCGACAACCATAAAGGAGGTTCAAAAATGGGAAAGAAAAGCCTTTTGATCACAGTCTTGGCCATGGTTTCGGCATTCATGTTCAGCCTCGGCCCATGCCTGGCGGTGGAGCCCGTCAAGATCGGGTGTCACGCGGCGTTTACGGGCAAATACTCGGCCTACGGCATGAGCACCCTGCACGCCGTCCGCTACGAGGTGGCGAAGAAAAACAGGGAGGGGGGCATAAAGAGCCTCGGCGGGGCCAAGATCGAACTGGTTGAAATGGACAACGCCACCAGCGCGAAAGACTCCGTGGCCAATCACGAACGGCTGGGCACCGATCCCGACATCCTGGCGGTTGTGGGCCCCTGCACCACGCCCATGTCCCAGCCGGTGGAACCCATTGCGGCCAGGTATCGCCTCCCGACCGTGCATTCCATCACCACACTGGACAAGATATTCGAGCACGGTAACGATTACGTGTTCACGGTCAGCGTTCTGGCCAGCAGGTTCGGCGCCACCTATGCGAGTTTTATGATCGAACTGCACAAAAAATACGGGCTGCCCCTGAACAGGATCACCGTGGCATACCCGGACAACGACTACGGCATCACCGTGGCCGAAGGCTTCAAAGAGGGGATGAAAAAGGCCGGGTTCGGCAAGAACATCGTGCTCGATCTGCCTTTCAACTGGAAGTCAAAGGACCTGAGCCCGATCGTGCTGAAGATCAAGGCCGCCAAGCCCGACTTCCACCTCCAGGTGGCGTATTTCGCCGACGGCAAGCTCTACCACGATGCCTGCTACAACCTGGGTTTCCATCCATGGCAGGTGGGCGGGGCCAGCGGCTTCAACCACCCCAAGCTGTGGAAGACCCTGGGGACCAAGATTGCGGAGGCGACCATCGGAAACGAAAAGACATTTCCTTACGACATGGCCGCCTTTGATCTGCCCAACGCGGGCCGCGACGCCTGGACAAAGGGATTCACCGCCGAGAACCCCAAGGTCACCGTGGAGATGAATCTGCTTCTGGGGGCCATGGCCGGACGTTTTGTCATCGGGGCCATTGAGAAGGTAGGGAAAAGGGACCGTATCGCCATCGCCGAGGAGCTTCACTCGCTCACACTCAAAAAGAATGATCCCCGGGACCTGTCCGGCGCCTATAAAAAGCCCGGACCCGTGTGGATGTCCAACGGCAAACCCAACAGCTACGGGTATATGGCCCAGTGGGAAAAGATCGACGGCAAGTGGCAGAAAAAGACCCTGTTTCATCCGCTGATGGGGATGGTGGCCGTGCCGAGGGCGTTTCGATAATGGTTTTAGATTTAGACACGCCTGTTTATATGAAGTAGAAAATATTGGCCCTTTCCGGCACGCAGGTCTAAATATTTAAGGGCCTCCTTTTTAACACAAGGACAAAGAATCGGAATTATGGCGCTCCTAAAAGTAGAGTCCGTCACAAAAAATTTCGGAGGCCTGGTGGCCCTCAACGAGGTTTCCCTGGAGGTGGAACAGGGCAGCCTGCTGGGGGTCATCGGCCCAAACGGGGCAGGAAAGACCACCCTTTTCAGCACCATCTCGGGATTTCACAAACCCCTTCGGGGCGCCATCTATTTTCAGGAACAACGCATTGACGGCCTCAAGCCCCACAAGATCTGCAAGATGGGGCTTGCCCGAACATTTCAGATCGCCCAGCCCTTTCTCGGATTCACACCCCTTGAAACCCTGATCACCGCGGCATTGAATGCGCTCTCCCTCGATCGGGCCACAAAGAGAGCCGAAGAAGTGCTGGACATGGTGGGCCTGGCTGAAAAGGCGCACGAGGAGGGCGGCAGCCTCACTACGGCCGATCAGAAGGCCCTGGAGGTGGGAAAGGCGATCGCCACGGGCGGCAGGCTGATCCTGCTGGACGAGGTCATGGCCGGACTCACCGTTCCCGAGGCCCAGGTGATGATGTCCCTCATCGAGCGTCTCCGAAGAGAAGGCTTTACATTTCTGATGGTGGAACACGTGATGTACGTCATCATGAAGCTATGCGACAGAATTGTGGTCTTGAATTTCGGTGAGAAGATCGCCGAAGGCACCCCCGAAGAGATCGCTAAGAACAAAACAGTGATCGATGCGTACATAGGGGAGGAATAGGGAGGAGGCGACGGTTGCGACTTAGCGTGAAGGACATTACCGCGGGGTACGGCGCCGTGGCCGTCATCAGGGATGTGTCCCTGGAGGTGAGCACGGGCGAGTGGGTGGTTGTCATCGGCAGCAATGGGGCCGGAAAGAGCACGCTGTTCAAGGTAATTTCGGGGTTGGTGAAGCCCAAGTCAGGCACCGTATTCCTCGATGACCGGGAACTCACCGCCCTGCCTTCCCATGAAATCGTCAACCTGGGGGTCATTCAGGTTCCCGAGGGGAAGATGCTGTTTCCCCGAATGAACGTGAAAGACAATCTGCTCCTGGGAGGGCGCAATACAAGGGCCCGAACGCACATCGCCGAGAGTCTTGAAAAGGTATACGAACTATTCCCCGTACTCAACAAAAGGGCATCGCAGGAAGCCGAGACCTTGTCCGGCGGTGAGCAGCAAATGGTGGCTATCGGCCGGGGGCTCATGGCTTTGCCCCGGGTTTTGCTTCTGGATGAGCCGTCACTGGGACTGGCTCCCCTCCTTGTCAAGGAGATTTTCGGTTCTCTGGGAATCTTGAACAAGGATGGAATGACCATATTGCTGGTTGAGCAGAACGTGATCGTCTCATTGAAGACGGCCCAAAGGGGGTACGTCCTTGAAAACGGTGAGATCGTCATGAGCGGAAAAAGCCAAGATCTCATGAATGACGAGCGAACCAAGCAGGCATACCTGGGAATATGAGTGAGTGGAGTTATGAGTTATGAGTGAGTGGAGTTATGAGCTATGAGTGACTGGAGTTATGAGTGAATAAGGCTATATCGCGGTTAAAACCGCTCCTACAGGGGTAATGGGATATGGACATCACGATCGTTGCTCAGGCACTCATCCAGGGGCTCATGCTGGGGGCCATATACGGGCTTATCGGCCTGGGGATCACCATGGTGTATTCCATCACCGGGCTTTTAAATTTCGCCCACGGTGATTTTATGGCCATCGCCATGTATCTCTGCCTGGCACTCTTCACTCACTTCAACGTAGACCCGTATCTCTCCGCGGTGCTGGCGGTGCCCACCCTGTTTGTCCTGGGTCTCCTGGTCTATCATTTCCTGTTTCGCCGGGTCCTCAAAGCGGAACTGCTGATGGTGGTTCAACTGACGCTGGGGATGGTGTTTATCATAGAGAGCACCCTTCTCCTGACGTTTACCGCCGATTATGAATCCGTTCCCAACTTCCTCCACGCCGTTAGAATCAGCCTGGGCCCGCTGACGGTCTCAGGGAGCTACCTTGTCACCTTCCTGGTGGGGGGCGGCGCAGGCGCCGCACTCTACTGGGTGCTGCAAAAGACCGATCTGGGAAGGCAGATCAGGGCAATATCCCAGAACAAGGATGCCGCAACCCTGATGGGAATCAACACCACGCGCATTCAAATGATCGTCTTCGCCATGGCCATCGCCCTGCTGGGGCTTTCCGGTTCACTGACCACCTCGATACTCACCATGGAGCCCTACATGGGCCTGGAGTTGACCCTGTTTGCATTCATCGTGTTCGTGATGGGGGGGGTCGGGAACTTCCTGGGGACTCTGGTAGCGGGCTACCTGCTGGGGATCGCGGACGCCATGGGTTCCCTGTTCATCGGCGGCCATCTGGGCGCGATGGTGCCTTACGGCCTGTTCGTCCTGATGCTGCTGTTCAGACCTCAAGGCATCCTGGGGGCCAGATGATGGAAAAACATCTGAAACAGGATAAAAGGGTCTACCTGTTCTGGGGCGCCCTGCTCGTCATTTCCCTGGCCCTCCCCTGGCAGCTTTCCATAACCTGGGTCCGCATCTTTGCCATGGTTTTTCTTTTCATCTACTGGGCTTCCGCATGGAATATCATCGGCGGCATGGCCGGCGAGATCAACTTCCTCCATCCCATTTTCATCGGGGCAGGGGCCTATTCCTCCACGGTACTGTATATCCATTTCGGGGTAAGCCCGTGGGTGGGGATGTTTCTTGGGGCCGCCATTGCCGTGGTCATCGGACTGGTGATCGGGTGGATATGCTACCGATCGGGGCTGCCTCATCTCTCCTTTGCCTTGATATGCCTGGGCTTTACCCATATCGCCGAGATTACGGCGCTGGAATGGGACCTCCTGGGCGGTTCGCGCGGTCTGGTGATCCGTCCGGCGCTGGGCTTCGCCAATATGCAGTTTGAATCCATCAGCAGCTATTACTACATGGGGCTGGGCATGGCGGTCCTCATGGTGGCGATCTGCCTGTGGATCAGCCGCAGTAAAATCGGCTACTACCTCAAGGCCATTAAACACAATGAGACGGCCTCATCCGCCATCGGCATCGATACGGTCCGTTACCGCCTCACGGCGCTGGCCGTCAGTGCGTTTTTCTGCGCGCTGGGGGGTACGTTCTATGCTCAACTGGTGCTCTATATCGACCCCCACAGCGCCGTTTCCATCACCACGGTCATCAGCATGATCCTCTTCTGCGCCATCGGGGGCTTCGGCACCGTGTGGGGGCCTGTGGTCGGGACCCTGATCCTCATGCCCCTGGGCGAAGTCGTTCGCATGTATGTCATGACCGGATTTCACCTTATCATCTACGGCGTGGTGGTGATTCTTGTCATCATGCTTACGCCTCACGGCCTCGTCCCTTGGTTCCAAGGTATGATGAAAAGGAAAGCAGAGGCAAAGCCGGTTTAAGAATCGGGAGAACGGCGACATTATGAACCTGGGGAATTCCTTGTTGATCAATGCGGAGAAGTACCCTCAAAAAACGGCCGTCCTGGTGGATGGCGAGGCCCGCACCTACCAGACGCTGAATTGCCGTGTCAACCAATTGGCAAACGGCTTGATGGGTAAAGGGCTGAAAAAGGGCGATCTCGTCGGTATTCTGTCTCACAATTCGGTTTGGTGGATCGAAGCGCTCTACGCCTGCTTCAAAATGGGCGCCGCGGCCGTTCCCATCAACTTTCGTCTCAGGGACCATGAAATACTCGAAGAACTGAAACGGACCGCCGTGTCGGCACTTTTCTTCTCTGAGGATCATCTCCCGGTCGTCAGGGAATATGCGGCGGTTCGCGGCGACGACTTTCCGGCCTTCATGCTTGGGAAGGGTGAGGAGACGGGCGCCCCTTCCATGGAGGGGTTGATATCCGGGGCCCCGGACCATGAGCCGGATGTACAGGTCAATGAAGAGGACGTGGCGGTCATTCTTTTTACCGGGGGCACCACCGGGCTGCCCAAAGGCGCGATTTGTACGCACAGGATGTACATCTGGACGACCATCAACTGCATGACCGCCTATGAGACGCCGCGCACAGACCATATCATGCTGCACCCCTATCCCCTGTTTCACACATCGGGCATTTTCAGGGTAATATCCAATCTGACCGCGGGGGCCACCTATATAACTGTAAAGACCCCCGATGCTGAAGCATGCCTCCGATTAATCGAACGGCACGGGGTCACGTCGTTCATCGGCAGTTCGGCCATATTTCTGCCCATGCATGCGTTCAAAGCCGAAAACCCCGTGGACACGGATTCGGTCACGAACTGCATCGCCACCTTTGCCTTCATGGATCAGGAGGGCAGGAAACGGCTCAAGGAGTTGTTTCCCAATGCCGCCGTGTATGAGGGCTATGGGTCCACGGAAGCCGGGCCCGTGTGCGCCCTTTCGCCGGATCAGAAACCCAGAGAGATAGGCAGCGTGGGCAGGCCCGCCATGTACACGCGAATAAAAATCGTTGATGAACACGGAAATTCAGTCCCTCCGGGACAGACGGGGGAGATCGCAATCAATGCCCCCCACGTGGCGAAGGGGTATCATAACAACAAAGAAGAGAGCGATGCCGCCTTCAGGGACGGCTGGTTTTATACGGGCGATATGGGGAAATTCGATGAAGATGGTTTCCTCTACATGCGGGACCGAAAAAAGGACATGATCAAGACCGGTGGGGAAAACGTCTACTCCAGGGAAGTGGAGGATGTACTGCTCCGTCATCCGGGTGTAGAGGAGGCAGCCGTCATCGGCGTTCCCCACGAGCGATGGGGGGAGACCATCAAAGCGGTCGTTGTCGCAAAAGAGGGAGCGGATATTCAAGAGCAGGAGCTGATCGATTTCTGCAAGGCACACATGGCCAGTTATAAAAAGCCCACCGCGGTGGTTTTTGTCCCTTCCATCCCCAAGACGGAAACGGGCGGAAAGGTTTCCAAGTGGATGCTGCGGGAAAAATACGGGTAGGGCAGAGGGCAGAGGTCGGAGGGCAGAGGGCAGAGGGCAGAGGGTGCAGGGCATAGGGCATAGGGCATAGGGCGCAGGGCATAGGGCGCAGGGCTCAGGGCGTAGGGCATAGGGCGCAGGGCGTAGGGCTCAGGGCGTAGGGCTTAGGTGCTGAATGCCACGACATCGTGGACACTTTTTT
>JAFDKD010000681.1 GCA_019307165.1 Deltaproteobacteria bacterium
GTCGTAATCGAGGAGATCATGCAGTTCGGTCATGAGCAGCTTGACGTCTATCGGGTTTTACTCGAATAGGCCGTCAGAGAGAGTTGGGCGCCTTACGGCGATTACGACAACGATGACGACCACCAACACGATTACGATTACGACAACGACAACGACAACGAACACCGCTTCGCTGAGTACGCTAGAGACCGGCGCACAAGCATAGGCGGTTGGCAAAGCAATATCCACCCACTGAAAACCCGGAAAAGCCTTTTTCAAAGGGGGAGAATGGAAGCGGAAAGATCGATCCCTGAGACATCATCAATTGAAAATTGCATGCCTCCTTGCCCACTCAAGGGTAGGAGACAATAACCTTTATGGAGGTAGAATAGAGATGGCAAGCGGTAAAAAAATAAGGGTCCTTGCGGCCAAACCGGGACTGGACGGGCACGACAGGGGGGTCAAAGTGGTGGCAAGGGCCCTCATGGATGCGGGCATGGAAGTCATTTACACCGGCCTGAGGCAGACCCCGCAGCAGATCGTGGAGTCAGCGGTGCAGGAAGATGTGGACGTGATCGCCTTGAGCATTCTCTCGGGCGCCCACGATTACCTTTTTCCACGGATCATGGAACTGCTGAAGGAAAAGGGGATCGACGACATTCTCGTCCTGGGCGGGGGGATCATTCCCGACGAAGACATCCCGGCCTTGAAGGGCGCGGGCATTGCCGCCGTGTTCGGCCCGGGGACCAGCACGGAGGATATCATCGGTTATATCAAGGAAAACGTGTAGCTTGCCGTAAAGCCGGACGTTTGATCCATCAATAACGAGCATGCCGATGCCGCCCGCAACCCTGTCGGGCAAAGGCGGCAAGAAGAATAGGAGGCAGGGTTCATGTCAACCAGCCATTGCCGGCGAAGAGGCGCAGTCGGCATCTTCCTTTTCTTCAGTGCCCTGGTTTTCCTGCTTGCCGGACCTGCGTGCGGCAGGGCAGGGACGATCTCCATGGAAACCCGGACCGAAACCGAGGTTTCCGGGCATCTGCTCAAAGTCACCGTAATAAAAACCAACAAGGGAACGGCCCCGGCATTCCAGGTGCGGACGCGTATTGCGGCCCTTGATGAGAAACTTGTCGCACCGGTAAAGGATCGATTGAATCCCGAGGAATCGTACGCGGACCAATTCGACGTCGATATCGCGTCGCTTGGAAAAGGGCGTTTCCCGGTCATCGTCCACACGGATTTCCACGATGCCAACAGGTATCCCTTTTCCGGTCTCTCGGTTACAACGTTCCGGGTGGGAGAAGATACCAGGGCCGACATCATCGTGTGGGGCGAGGATGTCAATCTCGGCAATGCCGGCAATGTACGCATCGGCTTGAAAAACCTGACCGCTTCCCCTCTCGACATCCGAGCGCGCCTTTATGCCCCAAGGGAGATCAATGTATCCCGCCCGGATGAAGACCTCCTCCTGGCGGCACGGTCCGAAAGCGACCTGGACTTCTATGTCAGTAACTTTTCCGCCCTGGTAAACGCCCGCTATCCGATTTACTGCGTCGCCGAGTATGATTCCGGCGGCGTCCATCACGCGGAGATCGCCCGGTTGCATATGACAATCGGCGCCCGCGCAAATTTTTTTCGCCGGTACCGGCATGTTTGGGCAACTCTGGCCGGGGCGTTGTGCGCCCTTCTTATCGTTGCGCTGCTGTGGGGCAGGAGAAAAAAAGATGTCACCACAGACCACACAGAGAGCACAGAGAAAATATAAGTTTGATATGGCTTTTTTTCACCTATGGCTTTCCAAGAGATACCGACCTTATTTGTGTGAATCATGGCATGGATGTTGCTCATATCCCCCTCTGTAGGAGCGGCTTTAGCCGCGATATGCAACACGCGTAACGGGTTACGGGTTGCGCCTTCACGATGTTCGGTTGACCCAATAGCAGGGGAGGGGGTTATCCTCTCCCAGCAAAGGGGTAGGCTTTGACCAATCCGAAACAAAACGGTGTGAGAGATCAATGTTCGCCTGTTTTTCTCTATGCACTTGGTGCTCTCTGTGGTGAATAATTTTACTTCTCTGTGGCCTCCGCGCCTCTGTGAGAGATTTTCCTGGTCGTTTCCCAGAATGATAGCCGAGAATCGACGTTCACGTCGAAAACAACCTGTTTTCACCGGAAAACAGTGATGCCATATGTTTGAAAAGGAGCAGAAAGAGCATTTCAACAGGATCGCCCCGCTTTACGAGGCCCATTACGGGGACCCCTCCAGCGTCCGATATAGACACGCTTTTCTGGAAGCGCCCATGTTTGAAGGCATGGACCTTCACGGGCTTGAGGTGCTGGATGCCATGTGCAGCGGAAACGGTCCGGCGCGATACCTTCGGCGCCGCGGGGCGCGGGTGACCGGTCTCAATATTTCAGAATCGGCCATCCGGCATTTCAAGGGGCAGTGGCCCGATTCCGCCGCGCTGTGCGCATCCATCCTGGATTCCGGAGTCCGGGACAGCGTCTTTGACTGCGTTGTGGTGGCGGGAGGACTTCATCACCTGCATCCTCACGTGGAAAAAGGCATACGGGAAATACACAGGATACTGAAGCCCGGCGGGTATTTCTGTTTTTACGAACCTCACAAAGGATCTGCCCCCGATGTGATCCGGAGGTGGTGGTATCGCCGCGACCGCTATTTTGCGGTCAATGAGGCGGCCATCGACATGGCCATGTTGAGACGCCGATTCAAGGACCGTTTTCGATTCGTTACCGAAACATACGGCGGCAACATCGCCTATCTCCTGGTGTTCAATTCCATGATCTTTCGAATCCCCCTCGCGTGGAAGCGGACGTATGCCCCCCTGTTGATCCGGTTGGAAGGCATGCTGGAGAAAAGACAGGGGA
>JAFDKD010000097.1 GCA_019307165.1 Deltaproteobacteria bacterium
GGATCCCCAGCGTATTCAGCAAGGGGCAGAAAATACCGGCTGTGCCAGGCCGCGCCGTGAAGTAGGATAAGGATCTTATCGGAATCGGCTGAATAGTAGCGGTATCCCAGTCGCACACCGTCTCTCGCTGTGAAGTATTTCAGTTCCGGCAGACCCGAGTAGTCGAAAAACAATTCATCGAAGGTCAACCCCCGCTGTGCCGGATCGCGCGTTTCAGGCTTGCCGGTCGCAATCAGCACGGCGACAATACAGAAATATATCGCCACGGAGACGAGCACAAACCGTAATACGAATTTGATTATCCTTGAAATGATTTTCATCGGTTACGCCTGCCTTGCCACAAGCCTTTTTCCCCCCATTCGGCTCGTCTTGCCGCGAAGTCAGGAAGATCCGTGCGGTTTTTCCAGATTCCGGCAACCTCGCGCAATACTATCTCCCGCCGTCTGCTGCCAGATTGATCGATAAGGCGATCAATGGCCTCTCGAATAAGCTCGCTTTGGTTTTTTCCCGTTGCCCTGGCTATGGCAGCCAGTTCGTTGCGCTGGCGCTCCGTCAGACATATCGTCGTGCGTTCCATGCCCCACCTCATATTCAATCTTCCACTTCAACGATCATTTCAATTTCAACGCTGATATTAAGCGGCAGTGCATTCATTCCGACCGCGGACCGTGCGTGTTTGCCTTTATCGCCGAACACGTCGACGAGGAGATCCGAGGCCCCGTTGATAACCTTTGGCTGGTCGACAAATTCAGAAGTGCAATTGACCATCCCCAAGAGCTTGACCACTCGCTTGACCTTGTCCAGATCCCCGATCTCCGCTTTCAATGACCCCAGCAGGCCGATCATCGTACGGCGGGCCGCTTCATATCCCTGCTCAGGGGTCATATCGACACCTATTTTTCCCGTAATCAACGTGCCGTCTTCTTTGAGCGGACCATGCCCGGACAGGAAAACCAGATTGCCGGTGCGGACGGATGGAACATAATTGGCCACCGGTTTCGCCGCGGGCGGCAGTTTAACGCCCAATTCCTTCAATTTATCTTCTACTGTCATGGGAAAACCTCCTTACATGGTGACTTTAGTCGGGGCGACCGGATGCTGCGCATAGGCGATGCTGAAGCCCGGCCCGTGAATGCCCCTGGCCATATCGAGCGCATCCTCCACCGTTCCTGCGGCGTGAAATCCCAGGTGTTCCGGCACGCCCGGGTCTTTTGCTCCGGCCACGATCACCTTTCCGCAATGCGTCAGACGGCGCAGGGGTTGGGTGGCAAAAATGCCGTGAATCGGGTGGAAGGCATAGTGATTCCGGTAAAGATCGATCATCTCTTCATGGTGCGCGTAGTGATCCGTGTAGGTTCGTTCGATTTCGTAAGGATCGCGTGTGGCTGTGAGCACACGATCCCACACATCCGGATAGGAAGGATGATGCACCCTGTCCCACTCGTCAGGGCAGGGGGTCGCCATGATCACCGTGCATCCTTGTTTTCCAAGGGCCTGAATGGTGCCGCCCAGATAACCGAGCCCGGACGAAATGAGTGTCAGGATGGGGTTCATGGATGAAAAGATGGCGTAAGGGCTCCAGGCGGGCACTCCGTAGAGGACCACGTCATAACGCTCCTTGCTGAGGTCGCGCCGCGACGGGACATGGGCCGTCCATACGTCAAGCACCGCTTTGCGGGTCTCCCACACGGAACCCGCAAAGATGCGGGCGGATGTATACGGGTCCGATTCCACCGTATCGATTTTGAATATCTTTCCCGGGATGTTTTCCTCAAGCAGTTCCCCCATCTTATCGAGCACCGCATGCATTCGATTGTTCTTGATGGACATGGACATGCCGTCCGGGGTGTGATGGTGGCGGATGGATTTAAACGTCGACAACCCGACGCAGACCGATTTCCATCCCCCGGAAAACCCCGTCAGATGCCCGGCGTTCACGTAAACGGTGAGGTCGCTCTCAGTTACGTACCGGCTGACCTCCACATCGTAACCTTCCGGAGTCTTCCCCAGATGCACAAGGTTATCCCTATCCTCGGCATCGTGACAGAAGAGGCGCGTTCCGAACGCCTTTACCAGGTCATCGCCCATAACCACGGCCAGCTCTTCGGGCCTGAATTTACGGTGAAGGGCGTTGGCGCAAATAAGGGTCACGTTGTTTGGAGAAACGCCCGCCGTCTCCAACTCACGCATCACCTCGCGTATTGCCACGCCCCGGATGGGGCCGAAAGCCGGAAGGGTGAGGTCGTCAAACGCGATGGTCACCCGCGCGCCCGGCTTGACCAGTTGCGGGATGGGCGGCATTCCCAATGGGTTGGACAGGGCCTCTCTCACGGCCCCTTGCAGGTCGGCAATGGGTTCCAGTCTCTTTTGCGCAGCGGGCGCGATGATGAAGGTCCGATCCGGCAGTTCAGCGCGAATCGTTCGGTCGCCGTACGGAATGTCAGTGATGCGTGCCATATTAATTCCTCCTTTGGGATCCCTTGTTAGTATTTTCCCAGGCTTTCCAAAAACTCAGAGGCCACCTCGGCAGGGCTTCGGCCCTTGCCGTTTACCTCATAATTCAGGCGCTGCATGGCGGCATCGTCGATGTTGCCTGCCAGGCCGGCAAGCGCTTTGCCTACTTCCGGACAGGATGACAGAAAATCGCTCCTCACGACCGGCGCGGCCACGTACGGCGGAAAAAACCGGCGGTCGTCCGAAAGGGGAAGCAGGTCATAGGCGGCGATCCGGCCGTCCGTGGAAAAGGCGCAGATCACGTCCACCTGGCCTCCGGCAATGGCCTCGTACATGAGGGACGGGTCCAGGTCCACGATCCGGCCGAAGGAAAGCCCGTATGCTTCCCGCAGGCCCGGATATCCGTCCGGTCTTTCCGCGAATTCGGCGGTAAACCCGGCCTTGAGCATGCGCGCGTCCTTGATCAGATCAGAGACCCTCGACCATCCGTTCTTCTCTGCCGCCGATCGCCTGACCGTGATGGTGTAGGTGTTGTTGAATCCGAAAGGCCCAAGCCACTTAAGCCCGAATTCATTTTCGTAAGCCTTTGAAACAGCGTCATAGACCGCGTTCGGATCCGTCATGACGGGGCGCTTGAGAACGGCGGTAAGACCGGTGCCCGTGTACTCGGCATAGATGTCGATCTCGTTGTTGACGATCGCGCCGTGACAGATCATGGTGCCCCCCAGATTGAAGCGACGCTCTACCGACAGCCCCGTTTGCCTTTCAATGCACTGGGCCATGATTTCCCCGAGAAGGATCTGCTCCGTGAAGTTCTTGGCGCCCACGCGAACGGTCTTTAAACCCTTTCCCGAACCGCCGGGTCCGCCATTTCCTGCCGTGCCTGTTTCCGTCAGGAATGGGGCGGCGCCCGCAGCCAGAAAAACCAGCGGAATCGCGAACGTTATCTTTCGACACCACGCCTTGAAGCTGTTTTTGGGATATCGTCTGCTCGCCGGGCGCAGGGCCCATTCGACCGCCCCGATGGAAAAATCCACCAGCAGCGCGAGAATGGCGGCCGGCACGGCCCCAAGCAGGATCAGGTTCGTACTGGAAAGGGCCAGGCCCCGGTTGATAAACTGGCCCAACCCGCCCGCGCCGATAAAGGCGGACAAAGTGGCGATACCCACGCCGACCACGGCCGCGGTCCTCACCCCGGCAACGATGACGGGTGTTGCAAGGGGGATGCGCACCAGTCGGAGTTCCTGCACTGAAGTCATCCCGATGCCCCTTGCGGCCTCAGCAATGTCGGCGGGCACGCCCAGGAGTCCGGCAAGGGTATTTCGAACAATGGGAAGAAGCGCATAGATAATCAGGGCGATGAGCGCGGGCAGCAGCCCGATCCTGCTGAACAGGGCCAGAAGTATGGCCAGCATGGCCAGGCTGGGAATGGTCTGGAAAATGCCGATGACCGCAAGGACAGGGTTTCGCAGCCATCCGGTCCTGAAGAGCAGGATGCCGATGGGGACGCCCACGGCAATGGCCGAAACCGTGGAAATACCCGTCAGCATGAGGTGTTCCGCGGTTCGGGCCCACAGTTCGGGAAGGCGCTCCGCTGCAAAAGCGAGAAAACTCAACATGGCATCCTATCTAGTGTCCATCCAGAAATGGCTCTTTTTCCGATGAGCCTCGTCCGCCTCGGGCGTGGTTGCGTTCTCCTCCCGCATCGTAGTCCGAGGCGGACGAAACCGGGTCCTCGGGGCCCGAATTCTTTATTCGCCCGCTGTCCGACCGTCCGAGCCGGAAAGGAGGTCGCGTACGAACGGTGTTCCAGGCCTTTTGAGCACGTCTGACCCCGTATCCAGCTGCTCCAACCGCCCGTTATGGATAATGGCGACACGATCCGCCAGAAGCAGGGCCTCGGTGACGTCGTGCGTTACGAATATGATGGTCTTTTTGAGACGGGTTTTGATTTCCAGGAGTTCCCGCTGCAGGGCCTTTCGGGTCAGGCTGTCCAGGGCGCCGAAAGGCTCGTCCATGAGCAGAAATTTCGGGTTTGCGGCAAGGGCCCGGGCCACGCCTACCCGCTGCTGCTGGCCGCCCGAAAGCTCATTCGGGAACCGGTCGGCATAATCCTCCGGAGGCAGGCCAACCAGATGGAGCAGTTCCTCGACCCGGTCATGTTGCCGGGGTTTCGGCCATTTCAGGAGGCGAAGCGTCAACCCCACATTCTCCCATATGGTCATATGCGGGAAAAGCCCGATCCCCTGAAACACGTAACCGATGCTCAGGCGCAGGGTCACCGGGTCCTGGGCCATGACGTCCCGTCCCCCGACCTTGACGATCCCTTTGCTCGGCTCGATCAGACGGTTGATCATTTTGAGGGTGGTGGTCTTGCCGCACCCGGAAGATCCCAGCAGGACAAGGGTCTCCCCCTCTTCCACGACAAATGAAAGGTCCTCCACCGCGTAGGAAAGCCCCCTATCAAATGTTTTATATACGTGTGAAAGAGTTATCATTTACCGACCATGGCCTCTTCTTTCAATTTGATTCCCGAATTGTCCCATCCGATTTCCCGCTATCCCGAACCGCGCAGCTTTCCCTAGGGGACAACCACTGGACCCCAAGATGCGCTCCGGCGACGAGGGGCGCCGGCCCGCGGAACGGCGGTGTGCTCATCCGGATGTCTGTCCTAACACCGGGGCACCTGACTCACAAACGCGGGAGGGCCCCTTAATAAACATGACCACGCCCACAGGACGTGGATTTCTACAAGGGATTAAAGCTTCCCGACCACCTCTTCATCCGCCTCCAGCAACAGGTTTCTGAACCATAGCGCCACCTTCTCCGTACTGGACATCGCCTTCCAATGCATATACAGATCCTTCAGAAACGCCGGTCTGTCCGTAATGATGTTGTCCACCCCCATTTCGAACATGGAAAGGGCCGTTTGCATGTCATTGACCGTCCAGACGTGAATCTGCCTGCCGTTTTCGCGGGCGTCCCGGACCATGCCCGGAGAAATCCGGCCCGCATTTATGCTGATAAAATCAAACTCGGACCGTGACACATTTCCCACGGCCCTGAACACGATCAGTCCGGTTTTAACATCAGGACACGCTTCCTTCAACCTTCTCAATTCGTGCTGATCGAGCGAGCTGACAACGCATTCAGGAGAGAACCCGTTGCGCTCGATGATACGACCGACCGCCCCGGCCAGTTCCGGGTCGGCGCGGTTGTATTTCAACTCGATGTTGAGTTTGATGCGGCCCCCGGCAAAGTCCATGGCCTCCTGCAGCGTTGCCGTTCGTTCCCCGTTGAATTCCCGTGAAAACCAGCTTCCGATGTCGATATCCTTCAATTCCTCATAGCGGATATCTTCGAGTTTCCGATTGACCCCGGCCAGCCGCATCAGATCGGCGTCGTGCATAAGCACTACGACGCCGTCGGCCGTTGCCTGAACGTCGATCTCAGCGTAATCGGCCCCGTCCGAAACGGCTTGATGTAGGGAACTCATGGTGTTTTCGGGCGCCTTCAAAGAACTTCCCCGATGAGCCGTAATCGCGATTCGGGGCTCGAAGCGAAATCCCTCAATAAACACCACGGCGCTGAAGGCCGCTCCGGCAAGGCCTACGGCAACGCCCAGCCGGCCGAGGGCCTTCAAGGCAGTCGGCGAAAGAAGTCCAGGCAATCGAATTTCGCCCGAGAGGCGTTCTTTTTTCGGTCCCGTCTCGCGATAGAAACCGATAATGATCAGCGAATGGACGGCCTTTCCCGCGACAAACCAGCCGATTTCCACCAAGACGCCGATGACAAGGAAGCCCACGACAATCGGCAGCAGCGTGGTCATGTTCAGGCCCATGCGGCCGATCACCTGCCCGGCAAGCGCCATGATCAACCAGGCGGTGCCCGCGGAACCCGTGAGAACGCACACCCACCAGACGGCAAGAGGCGTCCCGTATTGCCAATAGTGCCCGCGCATACGCCTCCGGCTTTCCCTGAGCGCCTTGACCGATCCCATGTTTTCGAGCATAAGCGCCGGTATGGCGAAGAGCCAACGGACGAACAGCCAGGCGGCAATCGACAGGTAGAGGACCGTCAATGCCCCGGCAAGCGCGAGAAAGGTCCACCACTGCCAGGGCCGGGCCGTCAGGTAATAGTTGATGTCCTGGTCCCCCAGCAGGAGGGTGTAGGCGAGAAAACCGGTGGCGGCGAACGGGAGGCAGGCGGCAGCATACCCCGCGGCCTGGAGCAACCCCAGACGGATCAGCGCGGGCAGTTGTGTGAGGTTTGCCCATAAAACGGAGGAGACCGCAATTCGTCGGCCCCTGATTGCGGCATCGGAAGCGATCAAAAGACCCGCCTGTTCCGCAAAGCCGAAACCGATGAAAAACGATGCGCTTATCAGGAGAAAAAAGATGCCGCGGATGGAAAGAAAAAAGGAAAGCAGTTCGTAATTGCCGATGGCCATCCGGCCGCTCGAAGCCACCAGGCTGTTGAGCAGCCACGCAAGCGCCGGTGTAAGGACGACCGCATAGATCAGGCAGAACCAGAACTCAAAAGCGACAACCGGGCGGACCGCCCGGCCCAGATTCCTTCCGGCGAAGGAAAAGTGTCCCAGAAAAGACCTCAACATGGTTTCGCCCCGGGACGACGCCGCAGAAGGCTGGCGCGCTTCCCCGCTCTCGTCCCTCCCGCCGTTTAGGGCGGATTCACGTTAACCATCGTAATCATAAACCCCCCTGCCCGTTTTTCGCCCCAGTCGACCGGCGTTCACCAGTTGCTTGAGCAGCGGGCACGGGCGGTAGCGCTCCCCCATTTCCCGGTGCATGTGTTCCAGCACCAGGAGTAGCGTGTCCAGGCCCGTATAATCGGCCAGGGCCAGGGGGCCGATGGGGTGTCCCATGGTCAGGGTGCATGCCTTGTCGATCTCCTCGGCCGTGGCCACGCCCTGCCACAGCATGGTGAAGGATTCATTCACCAGCAGCGGCAACAGGCGATTGACGATAAAGCCGGGAAAATCCTTGGCCGGCAACGGTTCCTTGCCGAGGCATCGAATGAATTCGGTCACGGCGGCGGCGGTCTCCTCCGAGGTGTTCAGCCCCAGAATGATCTCGACGGCGGGTGATATGGGCACGGGGATAAAGAAATGGGTGCCGATCACTCGGTCCGGCCGTCCCGTGGCCGAGGCAATGTCCGTGATGCTGATGGAGGACGTGTTGCTGGCCAGGATGCACCGGTCGGGCGCAAGTTCATCGAATCGCCCAAACAGGTCCTTTTTCAATTCCACATCTTCGGGGACCGCCTCGACGACCAGGTCCGCTTCACCCACCGCCGATTCAAGATCCGGCGTCGCGACAATGGCTTCCAGAGCCCCGTCCCTCAGATCTTTTTCTATTTTCCCTTTTTCAACAAGGCGGTTCAGCCCCCTTTCCGCCAGGGCCACGGCTTTGGACAACTGCTCGGAACTCGCGTCCTGAAGCATGACGTCAAACCCGCTCTGGGCGCAAACCTGGGCAATGCCCGCGCCCATGGCGCCCGCGCCGACAACCGCCACCTTTTTAATCCATGTCATGCAGACCTCCCCATGCGCCGGATCGTCTCATATGAAACTTCGTATGGTCCAGAGGTTCAGGGTTCAAGGTTCAGGGTTACGCGTTGCGCGGAGGTTGGTTCTCTCTCGCAAAGAACGCAAAAGTCGCCAAGGCAAGGGCAAAAAGATTTAAAGGAATTCAATCCCTGTGTAAGATCCTGCCGTTCTCGTGCAGGGGCACCTATTTTGCTCCCCGCTCCTTGGTCCCCGCTCTCCTG
>JAFDKD010000098.1 GCA_019307165.1 Deltaproteobacteria bacterium
TTGCCCCCACTTGATTTTCCAGCGTTTGCTTAAAACAAATCCTTTCCTGACACCTGACACCTAATAGGTGCATCACTTACAGGACTTGGTTGTTGCAAGGCCCCCTATGGGGGCGGCCTCAAAGCCGGGTCCTATGGACCCGGATCTTTACATTTAAATTAATTTCGCTAACCTGACTGTCAAGGCGTGTCTGTCAGGAGGGTGGATGGCTTTTGCTGGGAAAGGCGGGATGTTATCAAAGAGAAATGAATGCTTAAAAACGAATTAAAAGGTTTGAAATATAATTCTCTGTGTTTTCTGAGTTCTCTGTGGTGGATATTTTTATTATTCCATAATTTTTGCGCGAGCCCTAAGTCTCATCTCCCAAAACAGCATTCAGGCGGTCGGCCAGTTGTTGCAGATTAAACGGCTTTTGCATAAAGCCCAGGCAGCCTCGGGCCAGGATGGCCTCGGCTTCTTGTGAAAGACTATAGCCGCTGCAAAGAAGCACTTTTGCATCGGGTTGGATCTCCTTGATCCGGTCGAATGTCTCTCCCCCACCCATCTCCGGCATGATCATGTCCAGCAACACCATTCTGATTCGGGTTTGGTCCTCCCGATAGCGTTCAATTGCCTCCTGCCCGCTTCGTGCCACAATGGTCTCGTACCCCAGCGACTCAAGCATCTTCCTGCCGGTTTCGATGATCATCTCCTCGTCGTCCACCAATAGAATCGTGCCGGTTCCGGTCGGGCAGGCGTCCTGCGCGCTCCGTTTCTCAGCCGGTGTTTCGGCGGAAGCCGGGAGATAGATGGAGAATGTCGATCCCTTGCCCTTTTCGCTGTAAACGTGGATCATCCCGCCGTGATTCTTGATGATGCCGTAAGCCGACGCAAGGCCAAGCCCGGTTCCTCTTGCCATTTCTTTGGTGGTAAAGAACGGGTCAAAAATCCGCTGTTTTGTAGCTTCATCCATCCCCACGCCGGTATCGGCAAAGGCAGCTTTCACATAAGGCCCGGGTTCTATGTCATGGGGGGCCACATCGATCTCGTGCAGATTGATCCTCCGTGTCTCAAGGGAAAGAGCCCCTCCGGCCGGCATGGCGTGCCCGGCATTGACGTACAGGTTCAACAGGACCTGCTCGATCTGCGTGGGATCCACGTCAACAATTAGAGGCCCTTTTTCAAAATCGGTGTGTATGACGATTTCCTTCTTTGCCCTGCCGAACATGACGGCCGTCTGCTCAATGAGGTCGTTCAAGTCGATGGGCTTCACTTCATACTTGCCGCCCCTGGCAAAGCCCAGCAACTGGCGGGTCAGCTTCGATCCGCTGTTCACATATTGTTCGACATATTTCAACCGTTCGTAATTGGGCTGGGTTTCCTCCGTATCCAACAGCATGAGGGAGACATTGCCCAGAACACCCATAAGCAGGTTATTGAAGTCGTGCGCGATGCCTCCGGCCAGGGTGCCCATGGCTTCCATTCGCTGGGCCGCCTGAAACTGCGCCTCCAGCCGTTTCTTCTCTGAGATATCCCGAATGGTCAGCAACATACCGGCCGGTTTGCCTTCGTGATCGTCATACCGGGAACCACTGACACTCACATCCACCCGATGCCCGTTTTTCGCGATCATTTTGGTCTCAACCCCATGGACGGGCAGCCCGCGTTCCAAAATATCCCGAATCCCGGCCCGGGCGGCCCGTTTCTCAGGCTCAGGCACCTTGGGGACCCGCCGGCCCAGGATCTCGTCGGACTTCCAGCCGAAAATCCGCGTAAACGATGGATTAACGTATTCGATTTCGACGGATAAATTATATATTGCGACACCATCGGCGGATGCATGAAGCAGGGAGCGATACAGTTCTTCCGCACGCTTCGACGCATCGTACAGGCTGCGGTACTTCTCCTCGCTTTTTTTCAGCGCCGCCTCGGCCGCTTTTCGTTCGGTAATGTCTATAAAAAAATTGAGCGTGGCGGGCTTGCGGTCCCAGGTGATCAAGAGGTTGCTGGTCTGGATCCAAATCATGCGCCCGTCCCTCGCGTACACCCTGAACTCATAGATGTCCGGAGGCCGTTGTCCCTGGAGCCGTTCCAGATTGCGCTCCGCCACCATGGCCCTGTCATCCGGGTGGATAAATGAAAAAGGGTCGAGTTTTTCGAGAAACGCTTCCTTTGTATATCCGGATTCCTCGGCAAAGGCATCGTTGACGAATACAATTCGACCTTCCTGGGTGATAATGATCCCCACATTTATTGCGAGTTCCACCACCTGGCGGTATTTTTCTTCACTTCGCTTCAGGGCTTCTCTCGATCCCTGATACTTTACCTTTATGGCCTCCAGCCTCGAGTCTTTTGTGCGCAGACCTTTCGATTCAGCCTTGGCCTTTGCTTTCTTGCTGCTGTTGTCGCTCATCGGCCATCTCCCTTAAGAGATTTAGGGTAACGCTCGTGTTTAAAGTTATGAAGATACCGTAATTGTATTTATCTTGTTTATTATAAAAAAGATTGAAAGTCAATATTTTCAAGCTTATGTTGATAATTACAAGGAATATACCTAAATAAACTTACTGAGGGAAAAGCTCCGGGTCCGGAGAGCCAGGTTTTGCAGATGGAATAAAAGAGCCCGTGGCACACCCCCGCCCTGCTTGACCTGAGTCAAGGACAATCCAGGTTTTGTTTTCTATTGTCCCCGGGAAGCCACGAGGAAGGTACGCAAAAATGAAATGGCATGAAGATGCAAATGAAGCGCTGAGGAAAGTCCCGTTTTTCGTGCGGCAAAGGGTCAGGCGCCGCGTCGAAGAAGCCGCTGCCGCAGAAGGGTCGCGCAACGTAACCCTGAAGCACGTCCAGTCTTGCCGGCAGCAATTTCTCAGGCGCATGGAAGATGAGGTCCGGGGCTTTCAGGTGGAAACATGCTTTGGCTCCGGCGGATGCCCGAATCGGGCGGTGGACTCGGACGACATCTCCGGAAAACTGGAGGAGCACCTTCAGCGCAGGGATCTTAAGGCATTTTTAAAAGAACGGGTAAACGGGCCCTTGAAGATGCATCATGAATTCCGGATCACCATGGCGGATTGCCCGAACGCATGCTCCAGGCCCCAGATCGTTGATGTGGGACTGATCGGCGGTTGCATTCCCCGCGTCACCGATGAGGCCTGCAACGAATGCGGGGTCTGTGTTGAAACGTGCAGGGAAAACGCCGTCACGCTTGAACACGGCACGGCCGTCATTGACCGGGCGGCCTGTCTTTTGTGCGGCGAATGCGTGAAAAATTGCCCCACAGGGACCTTGAAAGCGGGCAAGACCGGATACCGTATCCTGATCGGAGGGAAACTGGGACGTCATCCCAGGCTGGGGACCGAGATACCGGGCGTGCATCAACCGGAAACGGTCATCGACATCGTGGAATCTTGCCTCGATCATTATCAATCGAACTGCTTGAAGGGAGAGCGTTTCGGCGAAATTCTCAAACGGGCGGGGGATAGGGAGATCCTGGCCGTTGCACGACAATCTGAATCAGAAAATTCCGTTCCTTGACCTATGTCAAAGATCTTTTGATGAGGGCAGGCGAAAATGCGCCTGAAATAGAGGCTGGGAAGGTGGTCGCAATTGCGCCCGCTTTCTGATAATTCCACAAACCCATTCATTGCAAGGAGGTCTACCATGTTTTGTTATCAGTGCGAACAAACGGCAAAGGGCGAAGGATGCACCAAGATCGGCGTATGCGGCAAGGAGCCGGATGTGGCAGCGCTTCAGGATCTGCTGATGCATGCCGTCACCGGGCTTTCCCAGGTGGCGGTCGAGGGGCGGAAGGTGGGCGTGACCGACGCCGGCGTAAACGCCTTCACCTGCGAAGCCATATTCTCGACCCTGACCAATGTGGACTTCGATCAGGACCGTTTCGTATCTATGATTCAAGAGGCCGTTGAGTTGAGAAAAAACTTGGAGGGAAAGGTCAAGGCGGCCGGAGGAAACGCGGATTTTGCGGATGGCCCCGCGGCATTTCAACCGGAGTCTTCCATTGACGGTCTGGTGAAGCAGGGGGAGGCCGTGGGCGTGAAATCCGATGCCGACCTGGACCCCGATATCCATTCATTGCAGCAGACAACGATCTACGGCATCAAGGGGCTCGCCGCTTATGCCGATCACGCCAGGATCCTGGGCCAGGAGGACGACGCGGTCTATGCGTATATCCACGAGGCACTCGCCGCCACCCTGGACAAAACCCTATCCCTGGACGACTGGGTCGGTCTTACCCTGAAATGCGGCGAAGTCAACCTCCGCGCCATGGAACTGCTGGATGCGGCCAATACCGGGACCTACGGGCATCCCGTGCCCACCTCGGTTCCGCTGGGCGCGAAAAAGGGCAAGGCGATCCTGGTTTCAGGTCACGACCTGAAGGACCTGGAGGAAATCCTGAAGCAGACCCAAGGCAAGGGCATCTATGTGTACACCCATGGCGAAATGCTTCCCTGCCATGGATACCCGGAATTGAAAAAATACGAGCATTTTTACGGTCATTACGGCACCGCCTGGCAGAATCAGGCCAAGGAGTTCGCCGAGTTCCCGGGCCCCATTCTGATGACCACCAACTGTATCCAGCGGCCCAAAGACAGTTACAAAGACAATATTTTTACCACGGGCCTGGTGGGCTGGCCGGGCGTGACCCACATCGCCGGAAAGGATTTCTCTCAGGTTATTGAAAAGGCTCTGGGCATGCCCGGGTTTCAGGAAGACACCAACGGCCGATCGGTCATGTGCGGTTTCGGGCGAAACGCGGTCTTGGGCGTCGCCGATAAGATCATCGAGGCCGTAAAGAGCGGCGCCATCAAACACTTCTTTCTTGTTGCCGGGTGCGACGGGGCAAAACCGGGAAGGAATTACTACACCGAATTTGTCGAAAAAGCGCCGAAGGACACGGTGATTATGACTTTGGCCTGCGGCAAGTTCCGGTTCTTCGACAAGGACCTGGGGGACATCGGCGGCATTCCCAGGCTGTTGGACATCGGCCAGTGCAACGATGCCTACTCGGCCATCCAGATCGCCGTGGCCCTGGCCAATGCATTCGACGTGGAGGTGAACGAACTGCCGCTCTCCATGATCCTGTCATGGTACGAACAGAAGGCTTGCGCCATATTGCTGACGCTCTTTCATCTGGGCATCAAGAACATCCGGTTGGGCCCCACCCTGCCGGCCTTCATCACGCCGAACGTTCTGAACGTGCTGGTGGAGAACTTCAACATTATGCCCATTTCGACGCCGGACGAGGATCTGAAGGCAATCCTGGGAGACTAAACCCTGATCCACCCGATGTAAAAGTTGAGGTGCGAATTTGGCGGCGGATTTGGGCTAAACCAGCGTTTTTTTGAAGCTTGAGGTGTCAGATATGATCGCTCGCCCTCTCCTCGACAGGCAGGTGCGGACATTAGCCGCTTCCAGCAGTTCCCCTCCCCTGGCGGGAGGGGACAGGGGCGGGGGGTGCTTGCGATTTCACGGATGGTCGTTTTCTATCTGTTCATGAGGAGAAACCCATGAAAGTCATGCGCAAGATCATTGAAATAGACGAAGACCTGTGCGACGGGTGCGGCCAGTGTGTGCCCGGTTGCGCCGAAGGGGCGCTTGACATCGTTGACGGTAAGGCGCGGATGGTTTCGGAGACCTTCTGCGACGGTCTCGGCGCGTGCCTCGGCGAATGCCCCACCGGCGCCCTCAGAATCGTGGAACGGGAAGCGGAGGACTTTGACGAGGAGGCTGTTGAGGCGTTCCTCAAAGAAAAGGAAAAACAGCCTGAGATTTCACCGGATAAGCCCTTCCAATGCCCGTCCACCCGCCTTCAGACCTTCATCCCCCCCGCCCCCGGCGCGCAGCGGCCCCGGACGAATTCAGCGTTGACCCACTGGCCGGTCCAGATCAATCTGGTCCCGCCCACCGCGCCTTTTCTGAAGGGGGCCCATCTCCTGGTGGCCGCCGATTGCGTGCCCGTTGCCTACGCCAACTTCCACCAGGACTTTCTGCAGGGCAAGGTCCTCATGATCGGGTGCCCCAAGTTTGACGATGTACCGGAGTATATTCAGAAATTCACGGATATCTTCAACACCGTGGACATTAAGAAAATCACTGTTGTAGTCATGGAGGTCCCCTGTTGCTCGGGTCTTCCCGCGATCATCCGAAAGGCCATGGATGCCTCGGGAAAGGCCATTCCCTTGGAAGAAGTGGTCATCGGCACCCAGGGAGAAATATTGAAAAACGGCTGACGGATAGGTTAATTGAGGAGGATGGATTGCAATGGAAACTGAAGATGTCTGTTATACCAAGGAAGTCGCCCTGGAAAAGGCCATCGAGATGGAGGCGGGGAGTTTTGAGACCTATAAAAAGGCCTACTTCATGGCCAGGGACAAGGTGGCAAGGGACCTGCTTAAAGACCTTGCCTTGGATGAGTTGAGACACAGATACACCTTGGAGAAGGCCTTCTTCGAAGAGACGGTTCAACTCCACGCATCGGGCGCCGAAGCGCCGAGCATGAACCTGACCATGTTCCTGCAGGAAAAGCCTCTGGACGAAAGCGCCACGGATCAGGACGTGATGGTCTTCGCCATTCACGATGAAAAGCGGGCCGTGGATTTCTACGGAAAAATGGCGGAGCAGTGCGGGGACGCCCCCATGGGGGGGATGTACGCAACGCTCCGCGACGATGAATTGAAACACCTTACCCGTCTCGAAGAGCTTTATGAGAACCATTACATGAGGGATATGTGAGATGAAAAAGGTCAGTCTATACGAAGAAAGCGGGTTCAACGATCTGCATATGAAGCGGTTCCTGGTCCACGATTCTCCCTATTTCAAAGTCCTCAATTTCAACTTCAAGGCCGGCCAGGAACTCCCGATCCATTCCCATGACATCGAAGGGCAGTTGAGCATCGCCGTCCTGGAGGGGGAGGGCGAATTTCTGGGTAAAGACAACGCCGCCATCCCGGCAGGACCGGGCGACGTGCTTATTTCGGATATCAGCGAACCCCACGGGGTGCGGGCCAAAAGCGACATGCGCGTGCTGGTGACCATCAACGTTAGGGTTGAGCCCTAACGCCGGCCCATTGGCCCCGATTGAGAGAGCGTCCTTGGCGATGTCGATTCAGGGAAAATCGAATGCATGAAATAGTGGAAAAAGAGACCCTCTCCGAACAGATTGTGCGGTTGGTGGTCTTGGCGCCGAGAATAGCAACAAAGCGAAAACCGGGCCAGTTCGTCATCCTTCGCGCTCATGAACGAGGTGAGCGCATACCATTGACCATCGTCGATTCCGACCCTTTGGAGGGCGCCATCACCCTCATTTTTCAGGTGGTCGGGAAATCCACCCACATGCTTTCGCGGATGAGTGTGGGCGATGACATCCGGGACCTGGCGCGCCCCTTGGGGAAACCCGCTGAAATCGGCCATATCGGAACGGTCGTGGTGATCGGCGGCGGCATCGGTACGGCGGTGGCATATCCCCTCGCCAAAGGGATGAAGGAGGCGGGCAACCGGGTGATCGCCGTCGTGGGGGCGAGGACCCGGGACCTGATTGTTCTTGAAAAGGAGGTTGCTTCGGTGTCCGATGAGATCATCGTGACAACGGACGACGGGTCATACAAGCGCCGCGGGCTGGTGACGGAGCCTCTTACGGAAATTCTGAACCTGGAAGCAGTGGATCAGGTGATCGCCATCGGGCCCGTTCCCATGATGCGGGCTGTCAGTGAGTTGACCCGGTCCCGAAGCGTCAAGACAGTGGTCAGCCTCAACCCCATCATGGTGGACGGAACGGGCATGTGCGGCGCCTGCAGGGTGCAGATCGGCGGAAAGATCAAATTCGCCTGCGTGGACGGCCCGGAATTCGACGGGCATCAGGTGGATTTCTCAGAGCTGGCCATGAGACTGACCGCTTATGCAGAGCACGAGAATCGTTCTTATCGTCAGTATCTGTCACAGCTGGCCAAAATGGAGGGAACCTGACAAAGGGTGCCTGAAAGCGACCGTTTGCTTTGCAATAGTCTGTCATGGCGAAAAAACCTGAAAAACAAACCTTGAAGCCCGATCGCATCCCCATGCTGGAACGGCCGCCCGAAAAGCGGGCCGCCGACTTCTTGGAGGTCCCCCTGGGGTATACGGTAAATCAGGCAAAAGACGAGGCTTCCCGTTGCCTGAGCTGCAAGAACCGGCCGTGTAAAGACGGATGTCCGGTGGGCATCGACTGCGGCGGTTTTGTGGCAAGGGTCTCGGAAGGGGATTTTGCCGGTGCGGTCAAACTGGTCAAGGAAAAGAACCTGCTCCCCGCCATAACGGGACGCGTCTGCCCGCAAATCGATCAGTGCGAAGGCCCTTGCCTGATCGGGAAGAAGGGGGAGTCCCTGGGGATCGGCAATCTGGAGCGGTTTGTGGCCGACTGGGAGAGGGAGCACGGCGTGGTGCTGCCCGACAAGGCGGCGCCAACGGGTATGAGCGTGGGAATCGTGGGATCGGGGCCTGCCGGCCTGACCGTGGCCGCGGACCTGGTCCAGCTGGGGCACCATATCGTCATCTACGAAGCGCTGCACGAGCCGGGCGGCGTCCTCGTGTACGGCATCCCGGAGTTCCGGCTTCCCAAAGCCATTGTGGCGGAACAGATCGGCTCATTGCAGGACCTTGGCATCGAGATACGGCTCAACCAGGTTATCGGGAAGACCTTCACCATAGACGAACTGCTGCTTGTCCATGACGCGGTGTTCATCTGCGTGGGCGCCGGTGCGCCCATATTCATGGGGATTCCCGGTGAAAACTTTATCGGGGTCTATTCGGCGAACGAGTATCTGACGCGGTCCAACCTCATGCGCGCCTGCTATTTTCCCGAATGGGACACCCCTATGCTCCCCGGCGGAAAAATCGCGGTCATCGGGGGCGGCAACGTGGCCATGGACGGGGCAAGAACGGCCCTTCGGCTGGGGGCGGAAGAGGTGTCATTGGTTTACAGGCGATCTTTGGAGGAAATGCCCGCCAGGGCCGAAGAGGTTCGTCATGCCCGGGAGGAAGGCATTCGGCTGATGCTGCTGGCGGCCCCCACCCGTATCCTCGGCGATTCATCCGGCCATGTGTCGGCCATCGAACTCGTCCGGATGGCCCTGGGAGAACCCGACGCGTCCGGCAGGCGGCGTCCCGTTCCGGTGGAAGGTTCAAATCATGCCTTGGCGGTCGATACCGTGATCGTGGCCATCGGGCAACAGCCCAATGCCATGATCGCTTCTACAACGCCGGGCCTCGAAGTGGATCGAAGGGGGTATATCGCGGTCGACAAAAAGACCATGGCCACCACCAGAGACGGGGTTTACGCCGGGGGCGACATCGCGGGCTGGGGGGCGAGCGTCATACGGGCCATGGGCGACGGCCGCAAGGCGGCCACCGCCATGCACCAATACCTCATGTCCAAGAAAGAATAAGAAATCCATGCCCATTCCCGGCAATCTTCTCACCACCGCCATGGCGGTCATGCCCCACAGGGACGTGGACCGGGCCCTGGAATTCGCCCTGTCCCTGGACATCCCCTTCTGGCCGCAGCTGCCGCTTTACAGCTACTACGAGGATATGTACGTCCAGGCCTCGGAGCACTTCCCGGGTATTGTCCTGGACATGGAAAAGCGCACCCTCCGGTTTTCCATGACGAAATTCATGGATGAACTGGAAGAGGCCATGGCGCATCTGGATGACCCGGCCTATTTCGATATCACGGACGAATACTCGGTGGTGTACGAGCAATTTCTGGCCCTGGATCTCTCCGATCGCCCCGCCATCCGGGGGCAGTTGGAAGGCCCCATCAGCTTCGGGTTCAACGTCGTGGATCAGGACGGCCGTCCCATATTGTTCGACGACACGGTGCGGCCCTTTATGATGGAGTTCATGGCCAAACGGGTCAACGTGCAGCTGACACGCCTCAAGAAGCGAAATCCCAATGCCTTCATGTTCGTGGACGAGCCCGGCTTGCAGTTTCTCTTCAGCGCCATGTCCGGTTACGGCGACCAGGCCGCGAGGGGCGACATGGAGGTCTTTTTTTCCATGATCGAGAGGCCCCGCGGGATCCACCTGTGCGGCAACCCCGACTGGGACTTCCTACTGGGTCTGGATCTGGATGTCCTATCCCTGGACATCTACACCAATGCCGAGGTGTTCGCCTCCTACGGGTCCTCTATCCGGCGGTTTCTTGATCGCGGCGGTGTGCTGATCTGGGGCATCGTGCCCACCAATTTCGAGCCGTTCAGCCAGGAAAACATGGATAGCCTGGCGGGCAGGCTTGAAACCGTTTGGGCAACACTGGCAGGGAGCGGGATCGACCGGGAATTTCTCCTGTCCCGAAGCCTCCTGTCTCCGGCCACCTGCTGCCTGGTAAACCCGGATCGGGAAAAAACCGTGGAGGAGGCCTTTCGGATGATCAAGACCTTTTCCGAACGGCTCAGGGAAGCATACGGACTGGCAGCATAACCGATGATCACCGGCAAGATATCATCTGTTCCGCATTGGGCCGCGATCTTGTCGAACGTCGGATGGGCGACAACAGAAAATATTGAATATCGAACAAGGAATATCGAATTTCGAAGGTATCTCCTGCAGGAGCGGTTTTAACCGCGACTATTGTCGAGGCCGGCAACCTATTTTGTACGAAAACAGTGGATTTAGGCGCCCGTAGCTGAAAAAATATTTCCTACCAAGATAGTGTGCATTTTTTTCTTGCAACCGACCTTGTTTTTTCAGTATAACTGAAGCCGCTATGGGAATCTCGCCTTTTTTCGTCATCACCTGAAACCCTTATTCAGGGGGTTGCCCGTGAAGAGACATCTCAAATGGATCATTCCATTAACGTTGGGGCTCGTGGTCGCTTTCCCCCTCTTCAGCATCTCCTACTACACCATGGTGAGGACGTCGACCCCGCAATTCTGCGCCATGTGCCACGAAATTCAGTTCGCTTACAACACCTGGAAAACATCGACTCACGCCAACAATGCGCAGGGGTTCGTGGCCGACTGCATGGACTGCCATCTGCCCGCGCCCCACGACACGGTCAACTTTTTTTATGCCAAGACCGCTCACGGGATTAAGGATATCATCATCCACTTCACCCAGGACGAATACGACCACGCAAAGGCCCGTGAAAACGCCTATGCCTCTTTCAAAAACGAACAGTGCCAAAAATGCCATCGCAATATCCTGTACATCCCGGACAAGCGGGGGGCCATGCTGGCCCACCGGACCGTGCTCTATCCCCGCCCGGGCTATGAAAAACGGTGCGTGGACTGCCACCGCAACCTGGTCCACAACCCGCGGTCCGTATACGAATACAAACAGTTTCGAAGGCCCTATCGCGGATTGGGGCTTTAGGGATTGAAGATTGACTATTGACCGTTTGACAAGCAGGTGAAGGGGGGCGTCATGAAAAAGAGCCTGGTTATTGCAGTTCTGGTTTTCGGCGCAGCAGCCGTTACAGCGGCCGGCACCTATATTGCCGGCGCCCAGACCGCTGCCAACATGGCCAAACAGAAGGAATTCAGGATCGAGCGCAGCATGCCCAAGGAGGCCGTGGCATGCATCGAGTGCCACAAGCGGGAGAATCCCGGGCTTTTCGCCGACTGGGCCAACAGCCGCCATGCCAGCGCCAACATCACCTGCCTGGACTGTCACCTGGCAGAGGCTTTCGACCCGGATGTGAGCCAGGAGCATTACAAGCAATATGAGCGGTCCGACATGAAATTCGGGACCTCGGAGTACAAGATCCCCATTTCAGCCGTCGTCACGCCCAAGGACTGCTCCCGCTGCCATCCGGACGAAGCCAAGCAGTACGGCATGAGCAAGCATGCCAACACCCACGAAATCATCTGGCAGATCGACCCGTGGCTGAAAAAGGGCATGAACAGCGATTTTGAACGGGCCACCGGCTGTTTCCAATGCCACGGCACCATATTGAAGGTCAAGGACGGAAAACTGGACCCGGAGACCTGGCCCAACGTGGGTGTCGGGCGGATCAACCTGGACGGCAGTCGGGGCAGTTGCACCAGCTGCCACACGCGTCACCGTTTTTCCGTCATGGAAGCCCGGAAGCCCGAGGCATGCGGCCAGTGCCATCTGGGTCCGGATCACCCGCAGATCGAAATCTACATGGAATCCAAACATGGCAGCATCTATACGGCCTTCAGGGATGAATACAACTGGAATGCGGCGCCGGGCACCTGGACACCGGGGGTGGATTTCAGGGGTCCCACCTGTGCGTCCTGCCACATGTCCGGGTCGGGCGGCGTGCTCACCAGCCATGACGTGACCGAAAGGCTTTCCTGGGAAATCCAGGCGCCCCTGACCGTCCGGCCGGAGGATTTCAAGCCCTTTCCGGCCAAGACGAACTGGCAGGTGGAGCGGGAAAAGATGAAGGCCGTGTGCATGCAGTGCCACGGCAAGACCTGGGTAGATGGGCACTATGTCAAACTGGACAAAGTGGTGGAGGAATATAACGAGGTCTACTTCAAACCGGCCAAGAAAATGCTGGGAGACCTGTACGCGAAAGGCCTTCTGGACAAAAGCCGGTTTTTCGATGAACGGCTGGAAGTGGAATACTATGAGTTGTGGCATCATGAGGGCCGCCGGGCCCGCATGGGCGCGGCCATGATGGCCCCGGACTATACCTGGTGGCATGGGTTTTACGAGTGCAAGAAGCGGTACGCCAACTACATGGAAGAGGCCCGGGAACTGATCGAACACAACCAAAAAGCTTACGTGGCCAAGGATTTTCCCAATGCCACGGGCAATACCCAAAGACCGCCGGAGACATTGCCCCGGAAGCAATAAAAGCGCGACACCCGGCGAATAAGGATCCCCGCAGCTTCTTTTGGAAGCGCGGGGATTTTTTATGGGGAGAATATCGATGTTCGATATTCTCTTTTAACTTCGTCTTCCCCCTCCCAATCTTGACACACCTCATCTATATGCCTATACTTTCCACAACCATAACACGACCATGCCGCAGGCCCGATCCGTCGACCCGCCCGAGGCAGTGACCTCATCGATCCCCTTTCCCGGAGATCCGGAAAGAACCTGAATATGATGAATTTTATTCTGGGTAAAGATATCGCCTATTACGTGAGGCAGCACCGGGGGCTTGTCGTCCTGGCCCTTGTCCTGGCCGCGTTCTCTTCTATTTTAGTCGTCATACCCGCATATCTTCTGCAACCCTTTGTGGACGAAGGCATGAAAACCGGCTCCGATCCGGTGGCGTGGAAAATCCCCTGGATTACATTCGAGCAGGGCTCGTGGTTTTCCTGGCACAAAACCGAACGCGTCCTGGTGGACGGCGTCTCGCCGAACCGGCTTCTCCTGATCCTTACCGTCATCGCTGTCGTTGCTTCTCTGTGCAAGTCCGTTACCGTCTATTTCAGCCAGTATGCAGCCGCGGCATTTTCCAATCGCGCGGTCCAATCCCTTCGAATCGATTTGTTCAAGAAATTCGTCTCCCTTCCCCTCGGTTTTTATCACGGAAAGCGGTCGGGGGAGATGATTGCGAGGGCCGTGGCCGACCTGACGGTCCTGCAGGGCCGGATTGCCCAGGTGTTGATCGAACTGGTTCAACACCCCCTGACCATCATTGTCTTTCTGGCCTATCTCCTTTTCACGAATTACCAGCTGACCTTGATGGTGTTCCTGGTGGGCCCCGTCATTATCGGCCTGGTCCGGCTGTTCAGTAGAAAGGTGAAAAAGCATTCCAAGGGGGTCCAGGACGCCACCGCTGAGGTGACCGCGGACTACCAGGAAAGCCTCTTGAATCTCAAAGTGATTCAAGGGTATGGAAAGGAGGATTTCGAAGTCTCCGGGTTCAGGGTCGTTGCGGAACGGCTCTACCAAAAAATCATGCGCTGGCGCCGCTGGGACCTGGGGGTCGGACCGGGCATGGACGCGACCGTATTCATCATCGCGCCGGGTTTCTTGATTGTCGCAAAGGTCTATTTCGACCACTCGCTCGGTGAACTTCTGTCCATTATTTACGCCTTTTCGCGCCTGTACGCGCCGGTCAAAAAGCTGGGCCGGGTGGTCAGCAGCATCAAGACGCTTCAAGGTGCCACGGAGCGTGTTTTTGACATTATGCACACCAAACCCGATATTGATGACCGGCCCGGCGCAACACCGCTGCCCAGACATCAGAAATCCATCCGATTCGACCGGGTGGATTTTCACTACGCGCCCGGGAATCCCATTCTGCAAGATGTGTCGTTTGAGGTCCCAGCCGGTGACATGGTGGCGTTCGTGGGCTCCACGGGCGCGGGCAAGAGCACACTCCTGGACCTGGTCCCCCGTTTTTACGACGTGACCGGCGGTTCCATTATCATAGACGGGATCGACGTGCGGGACACCACCCTGGCATCCCTCAGAACCCAGATCGGCATCGTCAACCAGGACGTTCTGCTGTTCCACGATACGATCACCAACAACATCCGTTACGGCCGACAGGACGCCTCCCCCGAAGACATCGTTTCCGCGGCGCGAGCGGCCAATGCCCACGAGTTTATCCTGGCCCAGCCAAAGGGATATGACACGGTTATCGGGGACCGCGGGACGCTGCTTTCCGGCGGTCAACGACAGCGACTCTCCATTGCCCGGGCGCTTCTGGTGAACCCCGCCATCCTCATTCTGGACGAAGCCGCCTCTTCCCTGGACTCGGAGAGCGAACAGGAGGTCCAAAAGGCCATTGACGCGTTGATCGGCGGCCCCACCATTCTCGTGGTCGCCCACCGCCTGAGCACCATCATGAAGGCCAAGCGGATTTTTGTATTGGAAAACGGGCGAATCGTGGAATCGGGGTCCAAGAATGAACTATTGGCCATGAATGGACGATTCCAGCATTTGTACGAACTGCAATTCAGGGACGTGTAGGCGTTGTCAGACTGCGCGAGAAGTGGCCTTTTTTTGGGGTTTTTGAAAATTTCCGGATTCAAGAGGAAACGATTGTTGAACCGTATGCCGACCACGGGCGAACGCCTTGTCCATACGCTGGCAATTGCATACCACCGTCTGTCAGTAAAAGTACCCCTGAAAACCTGGGTTCTGCTGGGAAAGCACCTAGGCTCC
>JAFDKD010000682.1 GCA_019307165.1 Deltaproteobacteria bacterium
AGGTAACGGGGAAGAGGCCGGGGCACCCGCAGCCGACGACCGGCCTTAAAAGGATTGGGCACCTTAACACCCTGCTCGAGACGCAAAAAGCGATAGAAGGCCCGGATACTGGCCAGGTAGATGTTGATGCTGGCCGGCTGCATTCGCTTGCCGTGAAGGTAATCGATGTACGCGTCAATCTTTTGAGAGTCCAGCTGCTCAATGGGCACATCAATCCAGATTACGAACTCCCTCAAAATGCTCAAATAATTTTTGACGGTGTATTTTGAGTAGTTGCGCCGTTTGAGATAGCGCCGGAAGTTAATGATCACGTTGGTCATCTGCATAAGGCTCTCCCTTTTCGATGCGACGCATGGCCGCAAAGTATTCCGTTTCGCGCGTTTTATCACTTAGCCTTGCGTAACGCCTGGTAACCTCAAGGTTGGTGTGACCCAGCAGGACCTGGAGGCATTCCAGGCGCATGCCGGCGTTCAGCAGTTCTGTGGCGAACGTATGGCGCAGGCAGTGCAGTGTATAGCCGCTGTGCTCCAGACCTGCCGCTTTTATATACTTCACAAAGAGTGCGCGGGCAGCCTCGTAGCACAGTCGAGTCCGTCCCTGGCCATAGAACAGATACTCTTTGAACGGAGGGCGGAGGCGAAGCCAATCTATGAGCGCTTCATGGGCATCGTCGCTGTAATAGACCACGCGACCTACTGCTGTTTTTTCGGCCTGGTAGATCAGTACTTTTTGTTCTCTAAAATCAACATCGCTTACCCTGGTGTTCAGCAACTCCCCGATCCGCATGCCGGTGCGAAGCAACAGCAATATTAATGCGCGATCGCGAGGAGGGTGGACAACGGAAAGCAGCCGGATCAGGTCTTCAGGGTCAATCGCCCGGGGTAATATGTCGGGCAACTTGAGCCTGATCTTTGATTCCAGCAGTTCATAGCCCAGTATCTTCTTTTCGATTAAAAACCGGATGAAAGCATACACGGCACCCAGACGCGTGCGAACCGTAGCCGGCTTCAACCCACGGTCCTGTTCATACTCTACGAAAGCCTCAAGCTCTTCTCGACTCAGTTGCTCAATGTCTCTCTTGCCCGCCCTCTGACAGAAAAACAAAAAATGGGTTAAGGATGCGGCCGCACCGCGTAGCGTGCTGATGCTGCAGTTCCGCCGGTATTTATGGTGCATGTAGGCTTCGAACTGATCCTTGCCAATGAACTTGACAGTGGCTTGTTTATTCAATAGGCGCTCAAGTGCCAATCGACGATCCGGGACCTGGGCTATGGAAGATTGATTTAAAGAAACTTGCTGAGGGGAGTTTTTGTCAGGATGTTGGGAAAGTGAGGGAACTTCACCATGACGATCGGGATCGAATGGATAACGTCCATGGAAATAACTGGGGTTTAAAACCGAAAGTAGTTCTGCTTCCATCACTGCCTCCTTTTCTGTTTTTACAGAAAAATCAGACAGATAATGGACTTTTTAGACCCCAAGGTCAATTGTCATTTTGTTACGTCTTAATAGCAGATATCACAAATATCAAGTCATTTCGGGCGTATACCATATATAGACATTCCCTCCTAATTCCGCTATCCTGTGAACGTCATTCAATTCGTTGTCTAGTCACCCAACAACATAACCTCAACGAATATTGAACCAGCGGCTCTTGCCGCGAAATACCAAACCAAACCAGTCCCCTGGAGGAACGAGCATGTCGGAACCGGTGCTTCTAATTGACAAGGCTGGTGGAATTGCCACCCTGACCCTGAACCGTCCCCAGCACATGAACGCGCTCTCGGTTGAACTGCGTCTGGCCCTGATGCGGGCTTTCGAGGAGTTGCAGAACGATCCCAAGGTCGGTGTGGTTATCCTGACGGGTGCCGGCCAGGCATTCAGCGCGGGGATTGATCTCAAAGAGCTTGGCTCCGGTGACCTGGACATTTTGAAGGGGGAGGACGGTGTGCTGGGTGTGAAGATGATCCGCACCATGGAAGCGTTCGACCGGCCGATCATCGGGGCGATCAACGGCCCGGCCGTTACCGGGGGCTTTGAGCTGGCCCTGGCCTGCGACATGCGCATTGCTTCCACGCAGGCCCGCTTCGCCGACACCCACGTGCGGGTGGGCGTCATCCCCGGTTGGGGGTTGAGCCAGAAGCTGCAGCGCCTGATCGGCGACGGCCGGGCCAAGGAGATGTCCTTGACCGGGAATTTCATCTCCGCCGCCCAGGCCGAAGCCTGGGGGGTGGTCAACCGGGTCGTGGAGCCGGAAGAGCTGATACCGGCCTGCATCGCTTTGGCTCGGGATATTGCGTCCTGCGTTCCGGAAGCATTGGTGGAGTACAAGCGCTTGATTGACCTGGGCGGCCGGACGACCATGGCGCAAGGCCTGGATATCGAACTCGACGCGTACGAAGAACAGGCGCGCCGATTTTCGGCCGAAGCCGTGGCTGCACGGAGAAAGGCGGTGATCGGACGTGGGCGGGTGCAGAAGGACACATAGACGCACCCGGTGAAAGTTTTCATTTTGTGCCCATTGTGTGGGAATGAAAACCACTGATACAACCGGTGTTTTTCATTCATACATAAAACACCTTGAGATCGGCGTTTTTTCTGGTTTCTTCCAAATGCAATTCTAGCTATAATTATAGAACTGGCATTTTTCCTTCAAACAATCACCCCCTCTATCCAACGGGCACTGGTATTTCTGACATCCTCTGAAACAGCATCCATTCAAGTGACAACCATCGCAAGTAGATTTATGACAATATTTGAACCAATTAACTAAGTCACATTTGTTAATAAACGCGCAGTCATTACAGAACTTCGACTCTTGCTTAAACACTCTTGGACAATTATCTGGATCAAGATATTGCGTT
>JAFDKD010000683.1 GCA_019307165.1 Deltaproteobacteria bacterium
TAAAGAACATCACGCAACATATTGCCGATTTTTTAATCATGGCTGTCTCCTTGTCGATCAAGTGTGAGATTACTCGCAAAAGAGAATGTTTCTGTCCAATAGAGATCGAAAAAATTTATTGGATCGTCACAGAGATATTGTTTCCGAAACGAAATCAGATTTCTTTGCCTGGGCATTTAGGTCAAATCGCAACCAATAACTCGCAACTTCCCCGTGCTTTTTAGACGGGCGTCAAGAGGGCAGCGCCCAATAAATTTGACACTTACTTTAGCAATTCAATCAGCTCATCCCGCCACGATTGCGGGCTGGTCGGCTGGGGCAGCACTGTTACGAGCAGCGAGTCTACCGCGTCTCCTGCGGTGGGTGAATCCACGTCCTCCAAGACATAAACGTAGAGCTCAATCTCACCAGGTTCCCGGGGGGTCCAGCGCGCCCAGCAATAATTGTCCCCCGCCATGATGCCCGCTTTGCGGATGGCGATAACGCGCCCCTCGCCGGGCGGGCCCTCTGAAAACGCAACATAGCAGAAATGGGAAAGGTCCCCATCCGCCTGAAGGTTTGCGCGCAGTCGGTACGAACCTCCGACTTCCACCGCCGCGAGCCCGTCGCCGCTCAAAAACTCGCCGCCCGCATCAACGGCCAGGGAGTCTGCGTGCGTGATAATGTCGGCCGACACCGTCTCCGACCGGCCTGCCCCCTCATCGGGCTTGAGCACCGGATACCCGGCCGATCCCCAGGGCCAGAACCCCTCGTTGTTGCCGGAGGCCAGCTTCTCGCCTTTCGCATCTTTCCATTCGTGCAGCTCGTCCACTTCATCCCCGGGATCGAGGGTCACGTAGAACCGGTAGGTGTGGTCCGGGGAGAAAAATCCCGTGGTGTCCCAGGGCACGCACGCCTCCGCCATGGGTACCTGATCGATGACCGGCAGAATGGGGTCCAACTCGGTCCGAGCCGTGCCTACGGTCTCCCGCGGGCCCGTTTCTTCGCCGATCTTGTCGATGGGCACGATTTCAAAAAGAACATCGAACTCCCCCGTGGGGTCGTTGAGGGCGAAATTGTACACCCGGGCGCACAACCGCACCAAATCCCCGTCCCTGGGCGGTCCGCCGAGCAAGGCGTATTCACCGGTTTTGGGGTCCGGGTCACCCTCACGCATGACAAATCCTCGCATTTCCATCCGGGTGTGATCCTCATTGAGGGTGAAGGCGTCATCGTCGTCCACCAGGAACCGGTTGGGCAGGTTGAGGGCGGGATCGGGCAGGCGCCCGTACTGCTGCTCCCACCACTCCCTGCCCGACGATGAGCCCACCGGGTTGGCGGCGTGCGCAACCTTGAGGGTTCCCGTACCGTCACCCACGTATACGGCCGACTTGAATCCGTAGCCCTTGTTGGGATCGCCCGTGGGCTTGTTGATCGCTATGCCTTTGGATTTTGTGTTTGTGCTCTTTGTGGTGTCCAGATGGCTCCAACTGTTTTCATTGTTGAAGTTAACGGTGACACTGCCCGAAAGCTCGGCTTTGCCGATTCCCCATTGCCACTGAACGTCCCCCCCCACCGTAATATCGGTGCTTTCACCCAGTTTATGGGCGTAGGATTTTTCACTTCCGCCCCCCGACTCATCGGTCCAGGAAAGGTCAAGCCGCTGGGAAGTGCCGTCAAAATAATGCATGTCCATCCTGTTCATGGTGTCCCGAACGCTTTCTCCGCTTGGCGGGGTAAACACGCCCAGGTCGGTTGGGAAATCCTTTTTATTGGCGTTAGGGTAGGAGAGAATGTTTTTGTTTTCATGCATGGGCTGGTACCAGTCCGTGAAATTCATCCCTCCGCCCTGAAAGGACATCTTGGGGCCGGGCAAAGGGATCTCCAGGAAGGCAGCCGGGTTGTCCGGGTCCTGGGTCTTCAATCCCAGGATGGGATACCGCCAGAGGTCGATCAGCTGGAACCTGCCCTCGAGGATATCGTCATGGTCCGTCTTGCTTTGGTAAGTGATCTGAGACGAGTGGTACTGGGAATTCCAGCGAGAGTTAGCCGAATCATACTGATACCCGACCTTTGATTTCTGTTTGGAATACACGGAACCGCTCGGTGCCGGCAGTTTGGGGTCTCCTATCTTGTACGCCTCTTTTGTTTTGACGGTGACGCCGCCCCCGATGGTCCAGCTGGTCCCGTCCTCCGCCTTGGTTTCGAAGCTCGTCCCCTCGCTGTCTTTCAGCTCCACGTAAAATTGGCTGCCGCCGCTCACGTTGACCACGTCCCACTCCCCATCGGGAAGGGAAGCGTCCACGGGGAGGTAGTCCACATGCTTCGGGGGCTCCTGGATCAGCGCCGAGAGGCTGAGGTGATTACTGAAAACAAGGTGTACGGGATCGCCGAGCGTGTAGGAATCGCCGTCTGCGTCGTAGAGTAAGGCTGCTACAGGACCCCACAGCTCACCGAACTCATCCGTATCCTGCCAGCGGAATTTCACCCCGGGGGCGGCCGGGTCGATCCCAAGCCATGTAGGGTAAAAGAAGCTGCCGGATTTGTTTTTCAGTAGATAGGAGACGATGATCTGATCTCTGGGGTCGGTTCTTTCCTCTTTTTCGCCGGGAAAACCGTGCCCGTAAAGATTTCCCGAGGTGACGGTCGGCTGCAGACCGGCCCAAGTTTTTCCCCCCAGGGGCTCGCTTGAGATGACCTCCTGCGTCGAATAGGAATATAATTCCTCATTAAATATGTATTTCATGCAATCGACGGTGGTTTTTTCATATGTCAGGCCGCATTTAATGACCTGGCGCCTGTTCATGCTGAACCCTTCGGCGGGGTCGAACTTGAAGAGACCGGATACCAGCGCAGGGGGATAATCCGGTGAGAAATGCATGGA
>JAFDKD010000684.1 GCA_019307165.1 Deltaproteobacteria bacterium
CGCCCAACACCTGGACCGTGGCTCCCGCCGGGTTGGTCAGCGGCCCGAGGAGATTGAAAATTGACCTGAGACCGACCTCCTGCCTGGGACCCGCCGCATACTTCATTGCACCGTGAAACAGGGGCGCATAAAGGAACCCGATTCCCACCTCCTCGATGCACCTCTCCACGCTCGAATGGTTGATGTCCAGGTTCACGCCCAGGGTGCCCAGCACATCGGCGCTCCCGCACTTGCTGGAGACGGCGCGGTTTCCATGTTTGGCAACCCGGACACCCGCGCCCGCGGCCACAAAGGCCGTAGCAGTGGACACGTTGAAGGTGTTGGTTCCGTCCCCTCCGGTGCCGCAGGTGTCCAGGATGGTCTCATCCTCCGAATTGATGTCCTCCCGATCGATGTTGACCAGATGGTTGTTCAACTTAATCCTGGAGGCCTTTGCGCGCATAACCCTGGCTGCACCCGTGATTTCTTCGACCGTCTCGCCTTTGACCCTCAATGCGACCATGAGGGCGCCGATCTGCGCCGGCGTGGCCTTCCCGGTCATGATTTCTTCCATGGCCGATTCCATTTCGTTTTCGCGAAGGTCTATCCCTCCGGCCGCCTTGGCAATAGCTTCTTTAATCATGATCGCGCTCCTTCGATAAAATTTTCAATAAGTCTTTCTCCGAATCGGGTCAGAATCGATTCGGGATGAAATTGAACCCCCTCCACCTTGTGGCTGCGGTGACGCACACCCATGATTTCCCCCCGGTCGGTCTTGGCGCTGACCTCGAGGCATGCGGGCAACGATTGCTTCTCCACGCAGAGCGAATGATAGCGCGTGGCGTCAAACGGGTTGGGTATGTCGCCGAAAATGGTCTGCTCGTCATGTTCTATGGCGGATACCTTGCCATGCATGATCCGGCCCGCCCGGACGACCTTTCCCCCGTACGCTTCCGCAATGCACTGATGCCCGAGGCACACGCCGAGCACGGGGATTTCGGGGCCCAGGGAACGAACCACGTCAACGCAAATGCCCGCGCCTGTTGGGTTTCCCGGGCCCGGCGATATGACGATTGCCCGGGGATTCAGCATCCGGATGTCGCCCGTGGTCATGTCGTCATTCCGTCGCACCCGAACGGGGTGCCCCAGCCGCTGGATGATTTGAACCAGGTTGTACGTAAAGGAATCGTAATTATCGATTACCAGGATCATTGTTCATCTCCTTCGGTTTCATTTATTCTATCTGCAAAGCCGGGCCTGCCGCGGCCAAGCTGTCCTTTAGCGAAGCAGGGTCCTCTTGGCCAAGTTAAGGTTTTCCGGCTATGCCGTATAGGCGATGCGGACCGTGGCTTCGCCAGGTTGAGGTTTAGGTTGAGGTTGAGAAAAAGAGGAAATAGGGTTCAATTTGTTTCTAAACCTTAGCCTTAACCTCAGCCTATTTGTTCGGCCCCCTGTGAGGGAGACCTAAAAGCTTGGACCCATGGGTTCGGGCCTTTACTGCCCCGCCGCCTCAATCGCCTTGAACATGGCGTCGCCTTTTCGCATCGTTTCTTCGTACTCCTTTTCAGGGGACGAGTCGGCGACAATGCCTGCGCCTACTTGAATGGAGAGCCTGTTGTCCTTGATGGAGATTGTGCGTATGGTGATGCAGAAATCCATGTTCCCATTGAAACCGAAATAGCCCACCGCCCCTGCATAAGGCCCTCTTTGGGACGGCTCCAGTTCCGAGATGATCTCCATGGCCCTTATCTTCGGGGCCCCGCTGACGGTACCTGCAGGAAAGGTCGCCATGAACAGGCCAAAGGCGTCCATGTCATCCTTCAAGCTTCCCTCCACCCGGGACACGATGTGCATCACGTGCGAGTAGCGCTCCACCTCCATGAGCCTCGGCACGCTGACCGATCCGGGGAGGGCGGCCTTGCCTACGTCGTTTCTCCCAAGGTCCACCAGCATGATGTGCTCGGCCCGCTCCTTCGGGTCGGCCAGAAGTTCTTCTTCCAGGGCCTGGTCTTCCTTTGCGGTCTTGCCCCTCGGGCGGGTACCGGCGATGGGCCTTACCTCGATTCGGCCGTTGGTCAGGCGGGCCAGAATTTCCGGGGAGGCCCCGATCAACCGGGTGCTTCCGAAATTCAGATAGAACATGTACGGCGAGGGATTGATGCTTCTCAGATTTCGATAAAGGGAAAAGTCGTCTCCGGACACCTCTCCGCAGAACCGTTGGGAAAGGACCACTTGAATGGCATCGCCGGCCACAATATAGTCCTTTGCCTTCTGAACCGCTTCCTCAAAATCCTTTTGCGTGAAATTTGATTTGAGTTCGGTCAGGGTCAAAGCCCCCTCTTCAGTGACTGAGGGCAAGGGCTGTTTCAGCTGATGCACGGTCTCGTTCACTTCATCGCGGGCATGGGCGTAGGCCGTTTCCAGGTCATCGGCGCCATCGAGAAAAGCATAGGCGACCACCGCGATGTGGTGCGTGAGGTGGTCGAAAATGATCAGGCGGCTGCAGAAAGTGAATATGCAGATCGGGTCGTCGGCATTTTCAGGCGCGTTGGATGGCAAAGATTCCCATTTTCCTACAAGATCGTAATTGACGTATCCGACGAAACCCCCTTGAAAGGGAGGCAGGTTCGGGGAGAGCGCCGGTTTGAATTGGCCGCTCAATTCCCGCAATACATCAAGTGGATTTGAAACGTCCTTTACGATTCGGCTGTCTTCGCCTTCCCGTATTTCCACTTCATGCTCTCGCGCAATGACGGTCACGCGGGGCATATAGCCGATAAAACTGTATCTTCCCCATATTTTCCCGCCGTCGGCGCTTTCAAGAAGATAGGAAAACGATTGGTTTCTGATTTTCAAGTATGTGGATACGGGGGTTTCGGT
>JAFDKD010000002.1 GCA_019307165.1 Deltaproteobacteria bacterium
CTCTGACCCACCTCGTTGACAAAGTGGGTGCCGCCCTTTTTGGCCTCGTCCATGATCGCCTGAATGCGTGCGGGATCGGTGCCTTCCGCGGCCATGAAATCAATCAGGGGTATTCCCCCCACCGAAAAGAAACGGGGTCCGGCCACCATGGAATCGCCGTGTTCCCCGAACACGATGCCGTCCATGTCGTTGCCGGAGAGTCCGAGTTCCTGGGCGACGGCGTGACAAATCCTGCGCGAGTCCAGGTTCCCGGCCTGCCCCATGATGTTCTGCCTGGGAAAGCCCGTGGCCTTGTAGCCGACCCACGTCACCGCCGTGATGGGATTCCCCATGAACACGAGTATGGGCAGATCGTTCGAAGCGCAGCCCTCATAAAGCCCCCGAATTTCCATGGCTGTCCCGGCCAGCACATCGGCATTGATCGCCAGAAGATCGCTCCGGTTCTGCCCTTTTTTTCGAGGCACCCCCACGCCGACGAAGATGACGTCCAAACCGGCCATGTCTTCCACGTCATTGGTGCCCAAAATACGTGGGCGGCGGATGCTGTTGGCCCTCAGGTCGTCCACCCAAGCGCCCGCCCGGTTGGGGTAGTTTTCCTTGGGTCTGCCGTAAAAAACGATTTCCTTTCCCAGGCCGGATTCAAGCAGCGTCAGGACGACGTCTTTGGATACGTTGCCGAACCCCCAGACGCCCACCCGATCTCTTTCTTTGACCCGTTCAAAGAACCGGCATACGCTGCCGGATGCCTTTTCTGTGCCGTCAGTCATTCGTTGCTCCTGTAAGGAATGGCAAATAATAAATCGCTTCCGTTTTTGTTTTACACCATTAGTACTAATTAAATTAAAACAAAAGATATATTACAGTATGTGGACATATTATCATAACCTGATAGGCTCATGTCAACAAAAAATTGCCAATCAAAGCACCCATAACCTTTTTCACTGACACTAAGGAGGTTGACAACTATAATGGCCCCCGTTATAATATGATCCATGATACAATTTTTCAAAAACAAAGGCACAGAGGACATCTTTGACGGCTTGGCATCCCGAGTTGCCAGGAAATGCTGTCCACAATCAATTTGGCCTGTTGCCCGCCGAAAGTTGGATCAAATCAACCGAGTTCGAGAAGTCAATGAACTCAAGGTGCCTCCAGGAAATCGTCTGGAGCGCCTAAAGGGTGATCGAGATAATCTGTACAGTATCCGGATTAATCAGCAATACCGAATTTGTTTTACATGGGAGGAAGACCATGCCTACGAAGTCGAAATCACAGACTACCACTGATAGAGTTGTTGGTCGGCGACTCCCCCGAAAGCGTTCTCCAACCCATCCGGGGGAAATGCTTTTCGAGGAGTTTGTTAAGCCCCTTGAGCTTACACAGACAGAACTTGCCCGCCGTTTGGGCGTTTCATACCCGCGCCTTAACGAAATTATCAAGGGACGGCGCTCGGTAACGCCAGATACCGCTTTGCGGCTGTCTCGCGTGTTGGGTATGTCAGCAGACTTTTGGTTGGGCTTGCAGCAGGATTGGGATCTTTGGCACGCCATGAATAGTCCCGAGGCGAAAGAGATTTGTCGGCTAAGGCCAATTCCTTTGGGTGAAAAAAAATCCCATAACAATCTCTTCCAGCGGAGCGCAAAAAACCGCGCCCGCTGAATAACGTAAAGGGTGTCAGGTCTCAACATTTGACAACTGGAAGTAAAGATGATCCAAACATCATATACTTGCCCAACTACCCATTTCAGCCTAAGGCTGAAATGGGTAGTTGGGTAAATATTTTATATTAAAATCGGTTGCATTTATGAAAGCATTCGAAGAGCTGTGGGAAGCATTGTTTCGAGGAATACCGATACGACAATGCAGGCACGAGAAGCTTTGAGATGAACTCCTTGCGGGGAATTGTGGGCAGGTCGTTCGACTATTCCGATGAAGAACATCTCTTGAGCGCCGGGGATACGCTGTATCAGTGTCAGTATGATTTGGATGGTTTTCTGATAAAAAAGGCAGAAGGAGCCGATATCACTCAGTACGATTACTCATCCCGTGGCGAATTGCTCAGTGTCGCCTTGCCCGACGGCACCGTGATCGAGTATGTGCATGATCCCCTTGGCCGTCGCATCGCCAAGAAGGTTGACGGGGTGATCGTCGAGAAGTATTTATGGTAGGGAATGAAAAGGCGGTATATGACGAAAGTGGTGGGGCCGGCGACAATCCACTTCAGGTTCAAGGCAAAACGGAGGTATTGAAACCATGGCTAATTTTCTATTTGTGCTCAGTCGGGATGACAACGAGGCGGCTACCCGGTCTTTCCAGTTCGCCAAGATCGCCAACGACAAGGGGCACCATGTCAACGTGTTTTTTGTAGACGGCGGGGTACTATGGGCGGACAACACGCGGGACCTGGGCCAAAAGACGCTCACCGGTGACTGCCCCAACGACTATTTGCCCTACTTGGTGGAAAACGAAGTCCCCTTCGGCGTGTGAATTCCCTGCGCCAAGGCTCGTCAGGTTGACGAGTCCCTGTTTTTCCCCAACATGGTGCTGGATGGCGCGCCGCATCTGATCGACCTGGCCGCGGAAGCCAAGGTTTTCAATTTTTGAAATTAGGGGCTTTCAGGCTTTCAACTTCTATCTCTGAGTCATTTTGTTGGGGGTTACGAGTTGCGGGTTGACGGTGGCTGCCTTCCATCTTAGCTCTTTCAGCTATTAGTTTTCAGTGAGAGAGGCTTTACAGTCTTGGCATCGAAAATCGCCGATCGAAAATTGGTTTGCCTTGCACCCGGCAAAATCAAACGGACACCTGACACACCTGCCTACGGACAGACGCACACGGCCAATCACGTCATTGACACACCCACCGAATATTACCTATAGTCTCATCCGGACCAAGGTTCGGGATTTTGAACCGATCCCGAAGAAACACGACACGGCCCCGCGAGGGCCATTGGAATAGAGCCGGCAGGAGGAGACTATCATGACGGGAAGAGAAATCACGCAGATGGCCTTTGATTTGAAAGAACCCCCCAGAACGCCCGTTACGCTGATCGGCGGCGGTTCCTGGATCGTGGATCAGGCGGGAAAGACCTTTGCGGGGATAAAAGAGGACCCGCAGCAGATCGCCGATGTCTTCATACAGGCGTTCCGGAAAATCGGGCACGATCTCCTGTGGACCGGCTCGAATTTTATCAACTATCCGATGAATTTCCTTGGGTGCCCCATCGAAGACGGGACATCGGACGGCCCGATGCTCAAGGGAACGGTCATTCAGAGCCTGAAAGACGCAGGCTCGCTGGATATCGCCGGCGTTTTGGAGAACCCGACCATGAAAGGCATCATTCACTCCCAGCACCTGGTGGCCGACGCCGTGGGCAAGGAGACGTTGGCCATGCCCACGCAATGGGCGCCCTTTTCCTGCGCCGCCAGGCTTTTCGGTGTCGAACCGCTGATGGACGCAGTCTTCGATGATCCGGACGGACTTCTGGAACTGGTTCGAATTTCGACGGATCTCATCTGGTCGATCATTGAGCCCATTATGGAGCACGAGGATATCCTGGGCGCCAATCTTTCCGACCCGGTGGCCTCGGGAGACCTGATCTCTCCCGAAACCTTCAGGACTTTTGTCAAGCCCTTTCTGAAGGACATCGTAGGGCGCATACAAGGCAAAGGTAAATACGCCATGGTCCACATATGCGGCGACACAACAGCGATCCTGGAGGACATCGCCGACATCCGCCCGGACTGTTTCAGCCTGGAGGCCAAAGTGGATCTGCAAACGGCCAAACGCGTGCTGGGCGGCAAGGTATGCGTGGCCGGGAATGTCACCCCCACCGGCGCCTTTCTTTCCGGATCGCCTGACGAAGTCATCGCCGAGGCCCGCGCCTGTGTGGAAGCTTGGGGCGGCGGTGGCGGCTATGTGCTCTCGCTGGGGTGCGATTTCCCGAAGGCCGTGCCTGTTGAAAACGCCATGGCCCTCATGTCGCTGAAACAGGGCTGATGTTCCAAGTTTTGTATCGCGGTTAGATTCGCTCCTACAGGGAAGCGGGATTGAGCAGAGACGTTTTGTAGGAGCGGCTTTAGCCGCGATATGAATCGCATGAAGGTTGCCGCTCGCACGGCGGTTTTTCTTTAAATAATTTATCGTTGCGGGAGAGAATAAACCTAGACAGCGTTTTGAGTAACAACCCGTCAACAATCTTCCGTCTGTCACCTGACCCTTTCCCGGCAATCGGTAAGACCCCCACATATCCCTTAAAAGATACGGTGGACGCGCTTGCGAGCCACGGGCCTGTTTTTATTTGCGATCTTATATCAAATATGACATATTTGTTCCCCTTTGCTATGTAAGAATCGGCGTGTGCGCATGCGGCGTCTAAGCGAGATTTTTATCCGAAAATGGATTCGTTTTTTAAAGTCAAGAGGCCCCAAGAGGTCTATCAAATCATCGATGCCTTCGAAGCGCTGGGGAAAGAAACCGTGTCCACGGCCCATGCGGTCGGCCGTGTTTTGAGCGGCGATCTGACCTCGCCGGAGGACCTTCCCGGTTTTGCCAGATCCACCATGGACGGTTATGCCGTCCGGTCAAAAGACACCTACGGCGCATCCGAGAGCCTGCCGGCGCTGCTGGAGGCATCGGGAGAGGTTTTCATGGGCCAATGCCCGCGGGATGCCGTGGGGCCGGGCCGGGCCGTCAGGATTTCCACCGGGGGGATGCTTCCGGAGGGCGCGGACGCGGTGGTCATGATCGAATACTGTCATTTCCTGGACGAAAGCACCCTGGAGGTCAGCCGTTCCGTCTCGCCCCTGGAAAATGTGATAGAGCCCGGAGACGATTTCCGGAAGGGCGCCGGCGTGCTTGCCGGGGGCCATGCCTTGCGCCCCCAGGACGTGGGGCTGCTGGCCGGCCTGGGCCTATCGGAGCTGCCCGTATACAGGAAACCGGTCGTGGCCCTGATTTCTACGGGGGATGAAATCGTGCCCGTCGATGTATTGCCCGGGCCGGGCCGCGTGAGGGACATCAACCGGTATACGTTGGATGCGTTTTGCCGTCGGGCCGGCGCCGAACCCGTGTACGCGGGACTTTGCCCGGACGATTTCGAACCATTGAAGGATATGGTCGAACACGCCATGGAGACCGCCGATACCGTCTGGATCTCCGGGGGGAGTTCCGTGGGGACGCGGGACCTCACCCTCAAGGTGTTCGATACATTGCCCGACTTCGAACTGCTGGTTCACGGCATTTCCATCAGCCCGGGAAAGCCCACCATTATCGGCCGTTGCGGCGGTCGGCCCATCGTCGGGCTGCCGGGGCACGTGGCTTCGGCCCTGGTGGTGGCCGACGTCTTTTTGTCCCGGTTGCTTGATCGCCTGAGTGGGCGGCGTCATACCGGCCCGTGGCGGCGACATGAAGTTACCGCGACAATCGGCAGGAACGTGGAATCGACCAACGGCAGAGAGGATTACGTGCGGGTCCGGCTGGTGGAGGGGCCGGACGGCCTGGTGGCCGAACCCGTGTTCGGTAAATCGGGCCTCATATCCATTCTGGTGGCGTCCCACGGCCTTGTCAGGGTGGATATGAACACGGAAGGGCTTTACGAGGGGCAGCAGGTTAGGGTATGGATTCCGGGCGCTTAGCTCGTTTCCAGCCAGAAACGGCCCTTTTCCGCAATCTCAGCGTCAATCTTCGGGTAGAGACGCCAGTCAATCGGCGTGAATTTTAAAACATATTGAGACACAACACTAACTCACGATGTTCTAAATTCGAAGTTATATGAATTTTTTTACACAGCCAAAGGCGCAACGTTCGATGGAAAAGCAATTAAAGCGCCAGGTCTATCTCTCCATGAAAGGCCTGGATGAAGCCAGGGAGCTATTCCTGACAAGGATCGGGACCGACCGGCGAACGGCGCCGGAGGCCCTGTTCGTCAGGGACGCTTTGGGACGGGTTACCTCGGAGCCGGTATTCGCCCGGCGTTCCTCCCCCTCCTATCACGCCGCGGCCATGGACGGGATCGCGGTCAGGGCCGAGGAGACATACGGGGTCACCGAGCGGCGCCCGAAAAACCTTCGACTGGAAACCGATGCCGTGTGGGTCAATACGGGTCAGGTGCTCCCCGAGGGCTTTGACGCGGTCATCATGGTGGAAAAGCTGCATCAACCGGATGATCGCCATCTGGAGATCCGGGCTCCGGCCTTTCCATGGCAGCATGTCCGCAAGGTGGGGGAGGACATCGTGGCGACCGAAATGCTTCTTCCCCAGAACCACCGCGTCCGTCCTTACGACATGGGGGCGATGATCAGTGCGGGCGTTTTTTCATTAAACGTGTGGCGGCGGCCCCGTGTGGCCATCATCCCCACCGGCTCCGAGTTGGTGCGTCACGATGACGTGAAGGATGCCGAGCCCATTGAGGATGGCCGCATCATTGAATACAATTCCATCGTGCTTGCGGCCCTGGTGAGGACATGTGACGCCGTCCCCGATGTCTACGATATCGTACCGGACAAGGAGCCCGATATACGGGGGGCCCTGGAGCGGGCGGTGTCGTCCGATGCGGACGTGATCATCGTCAATGCCGGATCATCGGCGGGGAGCCGGGACTATACGGTCCACATGATCGGCGAGATGGGAGAGATTCTGGTTCACGGCGTGGCCATGATGCCGGGAAAACCGACCATACTGGGCCTTGTCCGAGGCAAACCGGTGGTGGGAAACCCGGGTTACACCGTCTCTTCAACCCTGTCTTTCGAGCAGTTCGTGCAACCGTTGCTTTACCGTCTCCAGGGCATGCAGTCCCCCGTTCGCCCGTCCGTTCGGGTCCATCCCACGCGGGACATCCCGTCCAAGCTGGGAATCGAGGAGTTCCTGCGCGTGAACATCGGCAAAGTGGGCGACAACTACGTGGCCACGCCGTTGCCTCGGGCAGCGGGTTCCGTGACCACGCTCACCCGTGCCGAGGGGATCGTTCGCATACCCGCGCTTTCAGAGGGGATTGTCCGGGGGGAGCAGGTGGAAGCGGCGCTTCTGGTCCCTGAAAAGGACCTGCTCAACACGGTGGTGATCATCGGGAGCCACGATATCACGCTCGATATCCTGGCAAACGAAATTCGCGCCCATGGGGCGATCAGGGTTTCATCGGGCAATGTGGGCAGCCTGGGAGGCCTGCTGGCCCTCAGGAAGGGGACATGTCACATGGCCGGTTCTCATCTTCTGGACACGGCCACGGGGGAGTACAACCTGTCCTATATCGGAAAATACCTGAAGGGTCTGCCGGTGAGCGTTTTTCATCTCGTCTTGAGAGACCAGGGGCTGATCGTGGGAAAGGGCAACCCGAAAGGCATCCGGGGCATCGGCGACCTGGCCCGAAAGGACGTCACCTTTGTAAACCGGCAGGCCGGTTCCGGAACGCGCGTTCTGCTGGACTATCATCTGGAAACGGCGGGAATCCGGCGGGAAGACGTGGCGGGGTACGACCATGACGAGTATACCCATATGGCCGTGGCGGTGGATGTGCTGAGCGGCGCGGCGGATTGCGGCATGGGGATTTTTGCGGCCGCCAAGGCCCTGAACCTGGATTTCGTTTCCGTGGCGCAGGAGCAATACGATCTGATCGTGCCGACGGAACTGGTGGGCCGGGACAAGGTCGCCGCGGCCCTTGAAACGGTACGTTCGGAGCGCTTTCGGTCGCGGGTCCTGTCCCTCGGGGGATACGACCCCGCAAAGAGCGGACAATTGTGGACGGAAATCGAGGGGTAACGCGATGGTATCGTTTAAACTGAAATCCCGGCAATGGATCGTGGACGAACAGGACCGTATCATTATGGGGGAAGGCAGAAAAGAGATCCTGGAAACCATTGAGCGAACGGGTTCCATCAACCAGACCGCCAAGTTGATGAAAATGTCCTACAAAGGCGTGTGGGGAAAGATAAAGGCCACGGAGGAATATTACAAGATCCGGGTGGTCCACGCGGACAGGAAGGCCGGGAGCCGGCTTACAGAAGAAGGTAAAGCGCTTCTTGGAAAATATTCTCTCCTGAAGGAAAGGTGTCTCAAAGCGGAGGACAGGATCTTCAAGCGCATTTTCGAGACTGACGAGTAAGAAAAATGACATCCCGAAATCCGGTCGGGGATGGTTTGTGCGGGGAAGTGGTCTGATATGGCCGAAGTGACTAAAGTATCTGAAATAAGTGGGGTTGTGGGGGCGAAAGCGACATGCCCGCCGGTGATATCCGTGGTGGGTTCATCCGGTACCGGCAAAACCACGGTATTGGTGAAGCTGATACGCGAACTGAGCCGTCGGGGATTTCGCGTGGGGACCATAAAACATCATCCGCACGATCTTGAAATCGACCGGCCGGGCAAAGACAGCTGGCGGCACAAGGCGGCCGGCGCCACGGTATCGGCCATTGCCACGCCCACAAAGATCGGCGTGATCATGGACGCGGACCATGATTATCGGATGGATGAATTGATCCCCTTTCTGTCAAACGTGGACCTCGTGATCACCGAAGGATACAAACGGGCCGACACGCCCAAGATCGAGGTTTTCAGGCGGGCGGTTCATGATCGGCTTCTCTGCGGCAACGACGAGCGCCTGGTTGCCGTTGTCAGCGATACGCCGCTGGACGGGGGTTTTCCCCTATTCGCACCGGACGATACGGTTGGGCTCGCCGACCTTGTGATTTCCCATCTGAATCTTGCCTAGTGTCCATCCAGAAACGGCTCTTTTTCCGGTGAGCGGCGTTTTCTTCCCGCCTCGCGCGTCCCGCGACGCGGGAGGCGGGACTGCGACATGAATATAGGGCGCATGGTGCATGGCGCAGGGGCGACGAATCTATCCGGCTTGAAGAAAAATAGAATTTTCCCCTGAGCCTTAAGCCCTGTGCCCTTGGCCTTTTTTGTCCGACTCGGCGGAAACCCTTGTGCGGCCTTGCTCATCGAAAAAATATCTCATTTCTGAATTGGACAATACCGGCGCCCATTCCGTCATTTCCGGATAGAAACGACTTAAAAACTCCTCGGGCCAGCCCCTTCTCTCCAAATTGTTCTTGAAAGCTGCGCTCGGTAAATATAAAAAGGACCCAAAGCCGGGGGGGCGTCGAGCCCAAAACCCCGGTTCATGATCCGGACGCCTGCAGGGTCCGGGCCGGTCGAAGTCGATTGCGGTAGGATGTGTACGGTCAAAAACCACTGACGAGGTCGTGATGATCGAAATTCCCCTTATGATGCAATTGCCCGTGGCGCTGTCGCTGGACAAGGGCTCAAGCCATGACATTATTCAAATGATCGCGCATGCGGGGCCCATGGTGAAGTTTGTCCTGCTGGTCCTCCTGTTGTTTTCGGTTTTTTCCTGGGCCATCATATTTGTTAAACTGAGGATGCTTCGCAAGGCGCGACGGGAAACAGAGGAATTCCTCGATGTTTTCTGGGAAACCCGTGAATTAAAGAAGATCCACCGCATAAGCCAGGAACTGAAGTACAGCCCGGTAGCCGGCCTCTTCGGCACCGGGTACGAGGAATTCAATCGCATACGCCGCATACAGTCCGCCTCCGATTTTCAAGGGGACCCGGATGCGGGGAGGGACGGCGCTTCATTCAGGTCCCAGCGGGCCATTCTGGACAACATTGAACGGTCGCTGCGCAAAGCCACCATTGACCAGATAAACCGCCTTGAGCGGGCCACCAGCTTTCTGGCCACTGTAGGAAATACCGCGCCCTTTATCGGTCTTTTCGGAACGGTGTGGGGCATCATGCAGGCCTTTAGGGGAATCGGCCTCAAAGGATCGGCCAGTCTGGCCGTGGTCGCCCCGGGTATCTCTGAAGCGTTGATCGCCACGGCGGCCGGGTTGGCCGCAGCCATCCCCGCGGTAATTGCTTTCAATTCCTTCACCCACAAGATCGCCGCGTTGAGAGGCGACATGGACATTTTCACATCCGACCTTCTCAGCATGATCGGCAGGACATTTTTCAAGCAGCGGGTGGCCGATCGAACGGGAGGTCGGAGGTGAACGGCCGTGACGATTGATTATTGTTGATTATTGATTGATGATTGGCGGGCCATTACGGAAAAGGGCCATTTCTGGATGAAAACTAATTACAGGAAATAGCGCCCGTCAGGTGTCGCGGTTAAAACCGCGCCTACAGGGGGCCATGAGACCGGATAAAACCGCTGATGCAGGAGCAGCTTCAGCCGCGATTTAAGGCGTTTCTTAAGTTTATGGCGGGAAAATATGGAAACGGGATACAACAACCGAAAGTTCATGTCCGAGATCAACGTCACACCGTTTGTCGATGTGATGCTGGTCCTGCTGATCATCTTCATGGTGACGGCCCCCATGATGATGCAGGGTGTGGAGGTTAATCTCCCCCAGACGACCGCACGGAATATCAAGTCTTCCGAAGACCCGCTCATCCTGTCGGTCAACCGGAACAAGGAAATTTTTTTGGAGAATCGCCGCCTCCCCATGGACGCCCTTGAAACAAAGATCAAGAAAATCTTCGAAAACCGCAGAGATAAGGAAATCCTGCTGAAGGCGGACAAGGATGTGCCCTACGGATTTGTCATAAAGGTGATTTCAAAGATCAAGCGGGCGGGAATCGACAAGCTGGGGATGATTACCGAGCCGTTGGACTGAACCGCATGAAAGCCTTGAGGGACAACGCCGGATCGCCGATGAAACCAAGATGGAGCGGCATGCTCGCGCTTTCGGGCCTTGTTCATGTGGTCCTGTTTTCATTGGTTTTCCTCATACCCGATCATAGCGTGAGCAGCCGGTTGAAAGGCGTGGTGTACGAAGTCGACCTGGTTGAATTGCCGAAATCCGCGAAGCGAAAACCCGCCGCCCGAAAGGCCGCGTCATCCAAGACCGTTAAGAAGCGTCCCGTCAGAACGGTCAAGCCGACCCCCGCAAAGCGGATCTCCCGCCCCAAGCCGCCCGAAAAGCCGGTGGTGGTGGCAAAACGAACGCTTAAGGTAAAAAAACGAAAGCCCGCGAAGCCCAAAGTAGACCCCTCCAGGCTGATCGATCAGGCCGTGACGAGGATCGAGCGAAAGGTACAGAAGGAGACGGTAAAAAAAGCCGAGCCCGAGCCGGAAACCGACCATGTGAGCGACGCCATTGCCAAACTGGCGAATAAGCAGCGGGAAGCTGTGCCGGAGGCGGTGGGAGACACGGAAGGGCAGGCGCCCGGGGCAACCGGAATCGCCATGCGCATGTATCAGCTGGCCGTGGAAGAATGGATCAAAAGCAATTGGTCCTATCCGGTCGCTTTGTCCGATACCGACAAAGACCTTGAGACTATCGTCGTCTTACGGGTCAGGAGCGACGGCAGCATTATCGATTCGAGGATAACGCGGAAATCGTCGGACCCGACATTCGACCGTTCGGTCATGCGGGCCATCGAACGATCCGATCCGTTGCCCCAATTTCCGGAGGGTTATCGAAAGAGCCAGGATGAGATGGAAATCAATTTTAACCTGAGAGACCTGGAGGGGCATTGACCCATGCTGATCGACCTTTTCCTCCTCATGAGAACGACTCGTTTAGCTCGCTTTATTCGGTTGTCATCTCCCCGCAGGCGGGCGCTTGCGGCGGCAACGGCCCTGCTCGCATTTGTTCTGCTGGTCCCGGCGACCGCCCCGGCAAAAATTTATATCGATATCAACGCCCCGTCCATCAGGAAATTCAAGGTCGCGCTGCCGGATTTCAAGAACCTGGGCGAGTCCGGGGCGCGTCCCGAACTGGCCCGCGCGTTGCCGGCCGTCGTATCCAATGACCTGTACCTCAGCGGTTATTTCAGCCCCATAGACAAAGGCGCGTTTCTCGAAGCCCCTGACGGACCGCTCAATCTTGAGGATATCCGCTTCAGGGATTGGACGGTGATCGGGGCCGAACTGCTCGTCAAGGGAAGCTACACCGTCATCGGCCAGCAGCTTGAGGTGGAAATGCGCGTGTACGATACCTTTTGGGGCCGGCAGATACTGGGGAAACGTGTGCTTGGCGATGTTCGCGGATACCGAAAGGTCATGCATCGACTGTCTAATGAAGTTGTTCTGCTGCTGACCGGGCACGACGGTATTTTTTTCACGAAAGTGGCTTTCGTGGGAAATGCCTCGGGGAACAAAGAGATCTACGTGTGCGACTTTGACGGGTACAACCTTCGGCAGATAACGTCGGACAGGAGCATCGCCCTGCTGCCGCGGTGGTCCCCGGACGGGAGGAAAATCGCATTCAATTCCTTCAAAGACGGCGAGGGGGCCAAACTCTATATCAAGGACCTGGCCTCAGGGGGCGTGAGGCGGGTTTCGGGAAGGTCGGGGTTGAACACCGGGGCGGCCTGGGCCCCGGACGGTGGCCAACTCGCGTTGACCCTCAGCAAAAAAGGAAATCCCGACATCTATACGATTGACAAAAAGGGGAAGATCCTCCGCAAATTGACCAACCACTGGGGGATCGATGTGTCCCCGACATTCTCACCCGACGGCAAAAAAATCGCCTATGTGTCCGATCGATCGGGAACACCCCAGGTCTACATCCTGGATCTGGAAAACGGCAATGAAAGGCGCCTCACCTTCGAGGGAAATTACAATACGTCTCCCACGTGGTCGTCTTTCAACAGGATTGCATATGCCTCCATGAACGGGGGAAAGTTCGATATCTACACGATTGATGCCGAGGGGGGAGATGTTCGACAATTGACGGAGGGCCGGGGAAACAATGAGGACCCCTGCTGGTCGCCCGGCGGTCGATATATCATATTCAGTTCGGACAGGGGGGGGCGCTATAATTTGTATCTTATGAATGGAAACGGTCAAAACCAAAATAAAATCAGCAATTTAAAGGGAGGGCAAAGTTCGCCCTCATGGACGAAATAGGCCGTTTTCAAGCGGTGCCCGCAAACCTGGGCCCCACCCAAACCAAATGGCATGCTCCTTAATCGAAAAAAAGGTCGCCCCGCTGCATTAAGCCTTGAAATCACCATATGAAAGTGATATGTGTCGGAAATGAAACTAACATTTGGGAGGAGGTAACGGAAATATGAAAAAAAGCGTGCTGACAGGGCTGATCGCTCTTGCGGTTGTTTGTGCCTTTTCGATGACCATGGTGTCCTGCGCGAAAAAACAGGTCCGTGTTTCGGGGGCCGTCGAACCCGCGCAGCAGGAAGGAGCCGTGACAAAGGCCCCCGCGGGGGGGGCTGCAGCGACGACCGATAAAGGTTACGATGCAAGAGAGGCCGCGCGGCAGAAAAAACTTCGCGAGCTTGAGAAGTCTCAGCTGATCGCCGATTTTGAATCGCGAAACATCTATTTCGATTTCGACAAGTCGGAACTGAAGCCCGAGTCGAAGGCCGTTTTGAAGGAAAAGGCCGAATTCATGACCGTCTTCACCGAATATGCCCTTCGCGTGGACGGCCATTGCGATGAGCGCGGTACGGTCGAATATAACCTGGCTCTGGGCGAGAGAAGGGCGCATGCCGCCAAACAGTACCTGATGGATCTCGGGATCTCGGCGCACCGCATTTCTACCGTCAGTTACGGCGAGGAGAGACCGGCGAATCCGGGGCATGGCGATGAAGCCTGGGCAGAGAATAGACGGGATGAATTCAGCCTTATCAAACGGTGGTAGCCCGATCGCCGTGGGCTTCCCTTGCCGGCACCTATGTTAACCGTTTGGAGTCGGCCTGCCATTGCAGGCCGGCTCGCCTCTTCAGAGCCATGAAAGCTTCCATGTTCTATCCAATCATGCGCAGAATTCCACTTCTTGCAGGCGGTCTGTTTTTTCTGATGCTTACCGTTTCCTGCGTCACCTCACGGGAAGATCTGATCATCTTAAATGATCGAATTTCCGCCGTGGACCGACGCGTCGATTCCCTTGAGCAGAGCACGGACAAGCGTTTGTCTCAAGAGGTAGACGCCAAACTGAAAACGATCTATGGCCGGCAGGCCGAGATGGGCACGGAGATCGAGAGTATTCGACGGGAAACCCAGGGGTTGACGGGCCGTGTAGAGGAGAACAACCACCTGATCAAACGCACCGTGGAACGAGATACCACGGATGAGGACGCGGTAAGGGCGCAGATTGCCGAACTCACCGAGCGCATCGAGGCGCTTGAAGCGCAGGTGGAACTGCTCGGCGCAAAGCTCGAAAAGGCGCCGTCCGCTCCGGCGGTGAAGGCGCCGGCGAAGAAAAAGGCCCCCAAGGCCGAAAAACCTGCATGGAAACCGCCCGAAGTGAAAAAGGGGCAGGTTTCCCCCGAGCAGAAGAGCTACGAAAAAGCCCTGGCGGCTTTTAAGGGCGGGAAATACGGGCAGGCCATTTCTCAATTCAAGGGTTTTCTCGGGAAATACCCCCGATCCGATCTGGCGGATAATGCCCAGTTTTGGATTGGCGAATGCCACATGTCCTTAAAGCAGTATGAACAGGCCATTCTCGCCTACCAGGAGGTGATCAAGAAGCACCCAAAAGGCAACAAGGTGCCCAATGCCATGCTTCGGCAGGCCGTGGCTTTCGCTGAAATAAAAGACAAGACCAGCGCCAAACTTCTCTTAAAGAAGGTCATCAAGGAATACCCCAATTCGAGCGAGGCCAGGATCGCCAGGGCGAAGTTGAAAACGCTCTAAGGCGGACGGCAACGTCTCTCCATCGCAGTGCCATATCCTTCCCTTGAGTTAGAGTCCATCCACTGGGTTCAACACCCGACCCTTCGCCCTGAGCCCTGTCCTGAGCTTGCCGAAGGGTTGTCGAAGGGCAAATTGGGGATTTGGGCAACAGCCCGTGGACGATTAAGCCCGGTAATTGAATATTGCCGGTTGATTCTTAGCTTATTAAGATTATAGAAAGAAATGGTGGGGCGGTGCGAGCTGCTTCCCCCCTCAGGAGAAGATATCGCCATGAGACTGACACGGTTTTGGTTGTTTTTTGTCTGCTGCCTGCTGTCGGCCGCCGGGGCCGTACCCGCCGCTTTCGGGTCCGTTACCGTTGGCCTTCACAGCGCCCGAGCGGGCTATGCGCCCGGCCGGTTGCTGGTTAAATTCCGAGAGTCGGCGCGGGACGAACGGGCGCGTCATTATCGGGAAACCCGCGATTTCAGGACAATCAAGACTTTCCGCAGAAACGGGATACATCATCTGGCCCTGCCCGGAGGGATATCGGTGGAAAGGGCCGTTGAAATTCTATCAGGTGACCCCGATGTGGAATATGCGGAACCGGACTATTTTCGCCATGCCATGATAACGCCGAACGACAGCCACTATCATTTGCAGTGGGCCTTCAATAACGAGGGGCAGATGGTCAACGGGACCGGCGGTACGCCGGATGCCGACATTGACGCCCCCGAGGCCTGGGAGGTTGAGACGGGAGACGATAGGGTCATCGTGGCGGTGGTGGATTCGGGGGTCGATTACCGGCACCCTGACCTTTCCGCTAATATTTGGGATAATCCCGGTGAAATTGCCGGGAATGGGATCGACGATGACGGAAACGGATATGTAGACGACGTGCGGGGATGGGATTTCCTGGACGGGGATAACACACCGATGGACGCCCACGGCCACGGCACGCATGTGGCCGGCATCATTGCGGCGGTCGGCAACAACGGCCTCGGGGTGGCGGGGGTCAGCTGGAATGCGCGCATCATGCCGCTCCGGTTTTTAGACGCTTCGGGCTGGGGTCTCACGTCGGACGCCATCGGCGCAATCGAATACGCCGATGCCATGGGTGCACACATCATCAACAACAGTTGGGGAGGCGGCGGATACAGCTACGCGCTCAGAGAGGCCATAGAGGCTTCCTCTGCGGTGGTTGTCTGTGCGGCGGGAAACGAAGGCAGGAACTCCGATTTTTTTCCGGACTATCCGGCGGGCTACCCCAGTCTCAACATTGTGTCGGTGGCGGCCACGGACCAGAATGACAACCTGGCGATCTTCTCCAACTACGGCGTCTCCACGGTCGATATGGCAGCCCCCGGGACCAACATTTACAGCTGCCGACCCGGAAGGCAGACCGTGTGGCGCGACGATTTCGACGATGGCGTCATGGGCGATTGGACGACCGGGGGCGTCAACGATACGTGGGGTATTACCAACGCGAAATCATTCACCCGACCCTATTCGCTTGCCGATAGTCCCGGTGGAAATTATGCGGCCGGTACGAACGCATGGGCCATGCCGCCCGCCGTGAACCTCGCCGGGAAGATCGCCGCAAAACTGGAATTCGCCATAACGGGGCGATCGACAACGGATGTGGACCGGCTCATGGTGGAAGCTTCGCGAAACGGGGTAAGCTGGAGCAGTCTGCCGATCAATATCGATGGCGTGAAATTTTTCACGGACGGCATTTCGGGAAATCTTCCCTTCTGGTATGACGCGGTTGTGGACCTGGGAGGGTATGACGGCGCGGAAACCTTGTATGTCAGGTTCCGTTTTCAAACGGGGAGCTTCCAGACTCAGGACGGCTTTTATATCGACGACGTGGGCGTTACATGCGCGGCCACATCCTACACCGGCGAGGAGTACTGGTATTTGAATGGCACATCCATGGCCACACCGCACGTATCGGGCGTAGCCGCCCTCCTCAAGGCGCTGCATCCCGATTGGGATTTTGAGCAAATCAAGGCGGCCATGATGCAGGGCGTGGACGTGAGGGCGTCTCTTACGAACAGGGTGGTAAGCGGAGGGCGCGTCAATGCGGAGAAAGCCCTTGGCGAGGATTCCACAGCGGAGCAACTGGCCGTGGATTTCGGTGCGCTGGGTTTAAAGCTTTTCGACGGCGGGGGTTGGTCGGACCTGACCCCCCTGGATGGGGAACATCTGGGGCGTTACGCTGGAAACCTGGCCGTGGACTTCGGTCCGTGGGGTCTGTGGCGTTATGACGGCAGTTCATGGGTGAACATGACCCCGGCCGACGCGGACAACAACGGGAATACCATGGTGAGCTATGACGGCGGCATTGCAGTGGATTTCGGGATTTTCGGGCCGTGGTACTTTGACGGGACCGGTTGGACGCAACTCAGCGTCTTCGATGTAGAATGGATGTGCACGTACGGCGATTATCTTGTGGGAGATTTCGGCGCCCTGGGTTTGTGGCGATTTGACGGGGCGATTTGGGAACAGTTGGGGGAAGGCGACCCGGACAACAGCGGCAATACCATGGTGGCCTACGGGGACGGGCTGGCCGTGGACATGGGTCCCGCGGGCCTGTGGCATTACGGCGATGACGGCCTCTGGCGACAGCTGGGGACCTCGGACCCCGAGTATTTGGAGGTTTACGGAGAAAACCTGGTAGGGGATTTCGGCGCCCTGGGTCTGTGGCGTTATGACGGCGGTTTATGGTCACAATTCTCTACTCGGGACGCCGATAACAGCGGCAATACCATGGTGCCCTATGGAACGGGCCTTGTGGTGGATTTCGGCGGCTCGGGCCTGGACTACTGGGACGGGGCCGCGTGGAGTCAAATCGAAAGTATAGACGTCGATTATCTGGGCCGATACGGCGACAGGCTGACGGCCGATTGGGGCGGTTCCTGGGGCCTCTGGGAATATGACGGAGAGGGATGGACTCGGATCAACGAAAACGATCCGGACAACAGCGGGAATACCATGACGGGGGCCGACTTGAACTAGTTCGGAAATGGCCCTTTTTCACAATTTTGCAGTCAATCCGCCTGAGGCGGATAAATCTGCGGAGTTGGTTGTGCGGCACAAACAAGGGCGCAAGGCGCAGGGCACAAGGCGTAGGGTCAAAGGACTAATCAGACTTGATGAGAACACTGTTTTTCCCTGGGTCCTATGCCCTTGGCCGTATCTGTGCGCCCCCGCATAATCCCTTTGATTTTCTTGATCCTGCAAAAAACATCTCATTGCGATTTCTTGCTACTTTCGGGGCGTTATGATACATGAAAATGCCCGGTAACGCATTTTCCGGTATTCGCGCTTTCGCAAGGAAATCATCGGCCCCATGAACCGTTCCTCACTATACAACCTGCTCACCCTCAAGTCCGTTTGGACCAACGAACACGCCATCATGACCATTCTGGCGATGCTTGTCGGGCTGGCCGGCGGTTTCGGGGCCATCGGCTTTCGCTGGCTCATCTCCTTTTGCCAGCGGGTGTTTTACGGCAGCGGCGGTGAACTGCTGGATGTGCTGCTGGCCGCGCCGTGGTACGCCAAGATCTGGGTCCCTGCCGCAGGGGGCTTGATCGTGGGCCCCCTTGTCTATTTCCTGGCCAGGGAGGCCAAGGGGCACGGCGTTCCGGAAGTCATGGCCGCGGTGGCCCTTCACAGCGGGATCATTCGAAAACGCATCGTCGTGATCAAGTCATTGGCTTCGGCCGTGTCCATCGGGTCCGGGGGATCGGTGGGCAGGGAAGGGCCTATCGTCCAGATCGGCTCGGCCATCGGGTCCGTCATCGGGCAACTGTTAAATGTATCGGCCGATCGAATCCGGACCCTGGTGGGGTGCGGCGCGGCGGCGGGAATCGCGGCCACCTTCAATGCACCCATTGCCGGGGCCATGTTCGCCCTGGAGATCGTTCTGGGAGACTTCGGCCTGGCCACCTTCAGCCCCATCGTCATTTCGGCGGTATCGGCAACGGCGGTGTCACGGCATTTTCTCGGCGACTTTCCCGCCTTTGTGGTGCCCGCCTACGAGTTGGCCAGCAAGTGGGAATTTCCGCTCTATATCACCCTGGGACTCTTCTGCTCCTTTGTGGCCGTTGCCTTTACGCGATTTCTTTACCTTGCTGAAGACCTGTTCGACGATTTCAAGTTCCCCGAGTACCTCAAGGCCCTCCTGGGCGGCGTGATTTTGGGAATCGTGGGGCTCCTGTTTCCATCGCTGCTGGGGGTCGGCTACGGGGGCATCGACGCGTGCCTGGGCGATCAACTTGCCTGGTGGATGATGTTCGTGCTGGTGTTCGGCAAAATCGTGGCCACGTCCATCACCATAGGGTCCGGGGGCTCGGGCGGCATTTTTGCGCCCTCTCTGTTCATCGGCGCCATGGCCGGCGGGTTTTTCGGGACCGCGGCCCACGCCCTTTTTCCCGAGATCGCATCTTCCCCCGGCGCCTACAGCATCGTGGGCATGGGCGCGGTGGTGGCCGGGACCACCCATGCGCCCCTGAGCGCCATCCTCATTCTTTTTGAAATGACCGGGGACTACAAGATCATCCTCCCGTTGATGACCGCCTGCATCATCAGCTCCCTGACCGCGGGTCAGCTGTTTACGGAATCCATCTACACCTTGAAACTGGCCAGGCGAGGGGTGAATCTCAAGGCGGGACGGGAAGTCAATGTCCTGAAATCCATATCCGTCCGGAGCGCCATGAACCCCGACATAGACACAGTCCGGGAGGGCATGAGCCTGGGCGAACTTGCCGACAAAATCTCAAAGAGCAAATACAACAGCTTTCCCGTGGTCAACAGCGAGGGACATCTCGCGGGTATCCTGTCGTTCCTGGATTACAAAGACGTTGCCTTCGATACAAACCTCAAAGACCTGGTGGTGGCCAAGGAACTGGCGACCGCCAACGTGGTTACCGTGTCCGTCGATGACAACCTCTACGATGCGTTGGAAAAGATCACGTCAAAGGATTTCTCCATTCTCCCCGTGGTTTCGCCCGCCGATCCCACCACCCTTCTGGGCATCCTCACCCGCAGGGACATTATCGGGGCCTATGACAAGGGCGTGATCAAGCGGTCCCTACTGGATAAGTGAGGCTTTCCAGCTAAGGTCCCCGCGAAAGAGAGACTTTCCAGCCTCGATGAAGATTGTGGCATGGATGCCAATCACAAGTGGAGGAAGGAAAAGCCTCGGTACATCTCATTCGAATATATCGGTCCCATCCCGTATATTCTTGTATAGAAAATGATGCTCCTCTCTGAGGCGTGATACATGTTAGTTCTGGATATCCTAACCCCCAGCTTGAACAAGCGAGTTACGTCTTAATAGCAGAAAGCTTCAATCCTGCGCTATTTCAGCCAGATACAATATATAGACATTCTTCCCCAAATCCGCTATCCTGTGTACACCATTCAATTCGTCCAAATAGTCACCCAACAACACAACCCCAACCTTCCTGGAGGAAGCCATGGTTTCACATCTCCAGAAGGTGGTAAGCGTTGAGCCTCCAGTGGACAGCTATATCCGCTTGGAGGCTTTCGTGTTTTAGGGGAGACGCCCATGCCTAATGAGGAGTTCAAACGGGAACTGACGGCCATCCTGAGTGCAGATGTAGAGGGGTACAGGCTTTTATTTGCGAATAATACTAGGACATGTCTGTAGACTGATTAAAGATTTTACTTATAATCCATAAGGAATCAAAAACACCGTTTCGGAGGGATTCGATCGACATTTTTTTCGGCAAGAATCATCAAAAAGGAGGTAGGAAAATGACAACAAACGATGCGACGGAAAGAAAACCTCTCTGGCTGTTAATCGAGGAGAATTTCCTTGGGCTTGCTTCGCAGGACCTTTCAGAGGAAAACCGGGAACGAACGATTCAACGGATTGCGGGTGAACTTGACAATGCGGATTACAATGTTTCGCATCATGGCGGCAATATGCTTCAATTGAGATGGGCAATAGATGAAATGCGCAAAGTCGGAAGGCCCCTCATGAAGGATTTCAACGATGCCATTGCGGCACTTACACTGGAGGATGTGGCTGACCCTATTGTGGCAACTTCTAAGCTCATCCGTGACCTCGGAGAGGCGTGGCCAAAACTCCGAGGATCCGAACGCAAAGCGGATGTGCTGCGGATTGTCGAAAGGACAAAACTGGATCTGCTCATTTCCAAGGCAAAAGGCCTGCCTGGCGATGAAGGTATCCGTTTACTCATTGAGGAAGCAGTGGCCTCAGAAGTGATCACCGAGGTGTTGGGTATTACCGGGGAGAGGTTGGCACAGGTGAACGCCGAGGTGGAAAAAGAACTCGCAGATAGGGCAAGGGTAGAAACGCTGCTCGAGGCGGTAGAAGGCAAGTCAAACGAAGAAATGGTGAAGCACCTCTTTGCGAATAACGTCTCGGACACATTAATAATCGAGATGGCGGGAGTTGACCAGGGCGCGATCGATGACGTCAAACAGGCGATGGAAGCGGAGCTTAAGGAAAAACAAAGGGCGGAAGAAGAGGCGGCCGCGCGGAGAAAGGAAGAGGCTGCGGGACCTCCGCTGGAAGAAATTCCGCCGGATCAGATGCTTGAATACATCGAAGGCATTCGCGAAATCCTTGAATTCAGCGATAAGGAGAAGGAAATCAGAGTTATGTGCGAGCAGAGCGCCATCCCCACGAGCCTTGTGGACATTGCTGTTTCGGAGCCCGAAAGACTAGATGAGCTAGAAAAAGAGGCGGAGGGATAATAGGTATATTTGGGCAAAGTTATGGTAAGGGGGTGGACGCCCTTAAATTTAATGAAATAATTAGGATATCGATAAAGACATTTTCTTGAGGGGAAGCAAGATAATACCCAAACAGGCCTGGCTTGATACACCGGGACCCTGCATCATATGATCATTCGGGGAATAGAAAAAAACGCGTTGTTGATAATGCCTTTTGAGACCTGTGCCTGCGTGCCAGAACTCCAAGTGCTTGAAATTACTCGACAGTTGCATGTTTGATTTGGATATCATAGGCTTACCTCAGGCCTTGAGCAAATGTCAAACCCCAAAAACAAAAGGAGGTAAGCCATGAAAATGTCCAAAACCGCAAAAGTCTGGATCGATTACCACACCACCCATTCAAA
>JAFDKD010000685.1 GCA_019307165.1 Deltaproteobacteria bacterium
GAACATTGAGTTATTGAAGATTTATGGATGCCCGGCACTCAACCTCAAAACCGAAGTCTTATAGGGCAGACGCGTTCATTCAAGTTGAGTGCCGGGCCACAACCAATTTTCAATCTTCAATTCTCAATTTCTTTGCAGTCCTGTAAGTGATGCACCCATTAGGTGTCAGGTGTCAGGAGAGGATTTGTTTTAAGCAAACGCATGAAAATCAAGTGGGGGCAATTTCAGCAACACACAGCGGTGTCGAAGTCTATTATTCGTACTGACACCTGAAACCTTATTCCCGCATTGGCATAGCCGGAAAACTCTGACCTGGCCCAGAGGACCAGGTTTTGTAGATGGAATAAACATGGCGGATTCTGAAATACGCACACTCAAGGGAGAATGCGATGGAAAATTCGGATGAAATGTTGGAGCGAATCCTGGCGGGCGGGCCATCGCCGGACACACTTCACGTGCTGTTGTCAAAGAGGCTTGCAGAGGGACGTTACGGCGATGTCATTCGCGAATCGTTGAAAGCGCTCAGTGTCTATCCGGACGATATCCGTTTGAGAAGCCTTCTGTCTCAGGCCTATCTGAAAACCGGGTTTATCGGTCTGGCGCAAGCGGAACTTGAAACGGCGGCCGCACACTTGGATCAACTGGCTTCGATCTATAAGCTCCAGGCCGAGGTCTACGCCCGACAGAACAGGCCTTCGGAAGCAGCTGAGGCCGTCAATCGATTTCTGGCCATTCACCCGAATGATCCGGAAGCGCTTGCACTCAGGGAAAAAGTGGCCCCGCCGCACGGCAACGCAACCGCAATCGCGGAGGAAGCCCTTCTATCCGGCGAGCCCGAAGCCGCGACCAAACTGTCAACACCCACACTCGCTGAAATTTACTACAATCAAGGCCGGGTCCAGGACGCCATCGACACATACGAGCGGGTGCTTCAGCAGGACCCCCGCAACGAAAAGGCTGCCGAACGGTTGTCCGAACTCAGGGCGGAAGCGGGATACGCCCCTGTTACGGCTGCCCACATGGACGACCGAATAAGGGCTAAAAAGGAAAAGGTGATGGGCATCCTTGAAACCTGGCTGGACAAGATCAAGGCAATCGATGACATCTGATGCCCCGCCCCATTTCGATTTTATGGCAACCGGCATCGGCAGCGTGCCGTTTCTGGACATCGAGGACACCTGCCGTCTCATCCTGAAGTATGTCCCCGAGGCCCCTTGCTGGCCCCAATTCGTCAAATGCAATGCCTTGGAAGACATGATCATCCAGTATAGCGAGGGACTTCCCCTCCTGGAAATCGTGGAAAAAAAACGGGCCTTGATCGTATCGCCGACCGGAAACCGGGAATCCGAACTGCTGACTTTCTACGACCGTTTCCTGGCCGATGACACCGCCCATTTCGCCATCAGCCCCCAATTCGCCGCCGGGCTTCACGCCATGCTGAAATTGATCGGGGACGCGGCGGACGGCGGCCCGTCATTTGTAAAAGGTCAAAGCACCGGGCCCATTACCTTTGCCGCGCGCATCAGCGACACCAACGGCAATCCCGTCCTGTTCAATCCCGAGCTTCTGGAGGCCATGACGAGGGGCCTTGCCATCAAGGCCCTGTGGCAGGTGAGGCAGCTGGAGAACTGCGGCGACAGGGTCATCTTATTTCTTGACGAGCCCTATCTCTCCGGTTTCGGATCGGCCTTTACGTCGGTGAGCCGAGAGGTGGTGGTGGAAAACCTCCGTTTCATCGTGGACTACCTCAAAGAGCGCACGAATTGCCTGGTGGGAATCCATTGCTGTGGTAACACCGACTGGCCCATGATCCTCGAAGCGGGCCCCCATATCGTGAATTTCGACGCCTTCGAGTATATGGATTTTTTTCTGCTCTATCCTCGTGAGATCCGGCAGTTTATCGAAAACGGGGGGACCATTGCATGGGGCATCGTTCCCACGTCGGGCATGACGGGCGAGGCATCGGTCGATAACCTTCGGTCCAAATTGGACGCGGGGATCGGACGACTGGCCGATTGGGGCATTGATCCCCGGCTGGCGTCGCAACGCTCCATCCTGACAACCTCCTGCGGCATGGGGTCCATGACGCCCGCGGAAGCGGAAAACGCCTTCTCGCTCCTCTCACGGCTCTCCAATAAGATGAAAGACGACTAAGACCGCCCGAGTTCATTTAAAAAATGATAGGCCGCAATGCCGACGGAAGTGGACAGGTTCAGGCTGCGCACGCGGCCCCAGATGGGGATGCGATAGCATGAAACGCCGTTCGCAATATCCGCCGGGAGCCCGCGGGTCTCCTGCCCGAACAGCAGGTAATCGCCCTTGCGCACCGTTGCCGACGTATAGGACGGATCGGCATGACGACTGAAAGCGAGAATACGGGCGTTCTTTGAGATGCCCTGCCTGAAGGCGCTGAAGCTTTCATGGTGCCGAACATCCACCTCATGCCAATAGTCCAGCCCGGCCCGTTTCAGGTGCTTGTCATCCACGCTGAAACCCAACGGATGGATCAAGTGCAGAGGGATTTCGGCGGCAGCGCACAATCGGGCGATGTTACCTGTATTGGCGGGGATTTCGGGTCTGTAAAGGACCACGTGGAGATAAGGGGCGTCAATGACCCGATGGGGCATGCGCGTGATATCTCTCTCCTTGAATCCAATCTCTCTTTTGTGCATCGGCATTCTCGTCGGTCCGATGGCAGTCAAAGACCCCTGGATGTTTCCGGTGTCAGCGCCGCCTTTGGCCTGGGGGGCGGCCAGTCTAATCAAGCGGGAAACTTCATGAAAATGGCGACATTCGTGCTCGTCGTCGTGGTCGTAATCGATTTCAATCAATTACCCACACAAATCGCCGT
>JAFDKD010000686.1 GCA_019307165.1 Deltaproteobacteria bacterium
CTGCAGGAAAGTTGAATAAATGGCCACCACCGGTTTGAGCCCCTCGGCAGCCAGGCCGGCGGCAAAGGTGACCGCATGCTGTTCGGCGATGCCCACATCAAAAAAGCGCTCCGGAAAGGACCCGGCAAACTTGGCCAATCCGGTGCCTTCCGGCATGGCCGCGGTAATCGCCACAATCCGTGGATCTTTCCGGGCCAGCTCGATCATGGTGTCGCCGAACACGGCCGTGTAGCTGGGAATTGCGCTTTTTTGATCCAGACTGCGACCGGTTTCGATGTCAAAACAGCCACAGCCGTGAAAATTGTCGAGCATTTCGATCAGGCGCTCGAGGTTGTGGCCGTCGATGGGCCCGAAATATTCTATATTGAAGGCCTCAAAAAGCATCCCCGGTGTGACGAAAGACTTAAAGGACACCTTGGAGCGCTTGGCCAGCTGGTAGGCATCCCGTCCGATGGCGGGCAGCGACTTTAAAAAATCACCGAATTCTCGAACCGCCGCCTGAACCTTCTTTTTCGAAAAGGTGCGGCTCAAAATCGAGGAGACGGCTCCCACATTGGGCGCGATCGACATGTTGTTGTCATTCAGGATGATCAACAGGTTTTTCTTCAAATGCCCGGCCTGGTTCATGGCCTCGTAAGCCATGCCGCCGGTCATGGCGCCGTCGCCGATCACCGCAATGACCTTGGCAGGATCGTTGTTGAGATCCTTGCCGCAGGTCATCCCCAGACCGGCCGACAGGGAGGTGCCGGCATGCCCGGTGGTCAGCGCATCATAGGGGCTTTCGCAGGTTCTGGTAAAACCGGACAGTCCCCGGAAGCGGCGCAGGCTCTCAAACTGCGGCCCCCGGCCGGTGAGCAGTTTGTGGGCGTAGGCCTGGTGACCCACGTCCCAGATGATTTTATCCTGCGGGGCATCAAACACGTAATGGAGGGCGATGGCCAGCTCCACGGCCCCCAGGCTGGAGGCCAAGTGGCCGCCGCTTTTTGATACCACGTTAATGATGCGTTCACGTATTTCACCTGCCAGCAAAGGCAGATCCGAACGGGGCAACCGTTTCAGCTGGAAAGGGTTGTCAATCGTATCCAGTATTCGCATTTTCTGGCCCTCCAAGGTGCTGTTGCATTTCAGTTCTCTAATAACGGCAATAGGGTGTACATCAAGACTGTTGGTGTCAGGGTTCAGGGTTCAGGGTTCAGAGTTCTGGGTTCTGGGTTCTGGGTTTCAGGTGTCGGGTGTCGGGTTTCAGAAGTATGGAGCTTCAGGTCCAGGGCTTCTCTTTCCTGACACCTGAACACTGACACCTAATACCTTCATATGTCCTGACACCTGAACACTGACACCCGACACCTTCATATGTCCTGACACCCGGCAACACTGGCTTTGATACTCGTGATCACCCGCCTCACTTGACCTTGAACCCGGGCGGTGTGGTCTTCCAGGCCTCGCCCGACTTGGCCCGGCGATAGCCGACTTCCACCAGTTTCTGCATGTATTGGGGATCGAACATACCCTTGGATTTCATATCGAAGTCGTCCGGAATGGCGGTCCAGTAATATCCCAGGCCGTCGCGCATGGACTCCAGATAGATGCGGTACAGGTCACCGATGCCCTCGGATCGGATCATGGACTCGGCTGCGCGCCCCGCAATGGTTAGGGTTTTGGGCGGGTTCACGGAAACCCAATCCGGGGCCAAGCGCGAATTGCGAATGATGTAGGCCCGGGGCGTGCCTTTGACCTTCAGTCTTTTTTTGATAATGCGCCAGTCCATTCCCATGGGATAGAGAAAGGCCTGGGTAACGGTGCCGCCGTCCACATGAATTTCATCGTAGCGCTGTCCGTCGGCTTCCACCTGAATATACTGAGGTGGAAAAATCGCCGGAATCGACGCGGAGGCCAGCAGAATGGTACGAATCAATTCTACCGCGTCCGGCCTCCCGCTGGCGGCAATGGAACCGATGTTCCACAGCACCGGACGTATGGCGTCCAGGTTGGTTGTGCCGATAAAAAGCCGACGCCCTTTACGGTGCTCAACGGCGATTGCCTCTATTTTCTTCTGATCGATGTACTTGGCGATGTGGGCCTTAAGCGGAGCATCGTCGGTGGCGGCATCCATTCTGAGGGTAGCCAGCCCACCGCGTTTTTTGTAAACACCCTTATCCGTCAAGGTGGTGTAAGCTTCTTTGAGCTCCGCGTCGTAATCGGGGCCGAGAAAGGCAAAGGGTGCAATCAGGGCCCCGGTGCTGATGCCGGTGACCATGGCAAATTCGGGGCGCGTGCCCGCCGCGGTCCAGCCGCTCAGGATCCCGACACCGTAGGCGCCGTTCGCGCCGCCCCCGGAAATCGCCAGGTAGATCTGTTCCCGGCCCATGATATCAGGAAAATGGTGTACAATTTCAGCCTGCGATGCGGTGTACCATTTTTCCATGTAAGGCGGCGGCCCGTCGCCCCAGTATCTGATATTCTTGGAATACCCCGGGATCTGCGCCTCTTTGCTCATATTTTGCGGCAGGGGATTGCGCTTGGGCGCCGAAGCGCAGCCCTGCATGATCGTCATCAGAATAAAGGTTATCAGGACACCCCAACCCCACGCCCTGGCCGGGATCCGCCGCCGGGCCACCTGAAGTTTTAAGTGCTGTAGGGTGTGCCTTTTTCTTCCGGAAGTAAACACACGCCTGCCGATGTTGCTCCCATTTGAAGGATGTCTTTTGCTAATCATGACGATTTTCCTCCTTTGTAATAAAATGATTGAAATAAACCCTAAAAACCAAAACTCACGCCCACGATCGGCCCGTGCATGGTGGCCTTGTATTCAAACAAGTCCGCGCCGCTGCCTTCCGTGTAATCCTGGTAGAGCGCCCGATAGCCAAAAAAAAGGCTCGCGTTGTCCTGCTTTGAAAGCACTCGAAAACGATAGCCGCCCATGATGTAGGCCATCCAGGCAAAATCCGACCCAACGCCGAACCCGCCGATGTTGCCGGCGGCAGCGAAGCTCCACCGCCGGTAAAGGTCCCATAGGGTTCGGACGCCGAAAAACGGGTCGGTCCAGTCTTTGCCGTCCTCATATGAAAACCGGGTGACGTCGAGTTGCACGTCGAGGTCGGTGTAGCGGCCCCCGATGTAAGGATAAACCGTCACCGCCGGAGTTTTTCGACGGCCCACCGTTTTTCCGAGCGGGTAAGGCCCCAGGCGGTAATAGACGCCGGAAACCCTACCAGCGTGCCCAGCATCCTCATGACGCCCTTGTTCAGTGACTCTCCGGCTGTCGATAGGCTGATCATGGCCACCGCGATACCGGCCCATTTCGGGTTGTGCCAGTCCATTTGCAGGGCAATACCGTATGCGATCGCCATGGCGAGACCAGTCTTGATGGCTTCTTTGCTGTGGGTGGATAGGGTCATCTTCATTTATTCTTCTGCTTCTTACAATCACCAACTTTTCAAATTTCAAATCCTGGCGACAATTTTCATCCTTACTCTCGTGACCCGATCATAATTGCTTCTAAGCCTTGGGAAAACCCCCATAAGAGCGTACAGGGGAGCGTATAAAAGGCGTATCTTTGCGATTTGTGACATCGGATGGATAATTTTTATCAGTTCAAACGCTTCCTTTTTCAAATGGGAACTTCGGCTCGGAAACTGAAGTCCACACGATTGTCCAGGTAATAGATTTTATCGGGCGTAAACCGGTAGAAACTCACGTCGAATTTTTCTGAAAAGGCTTTTAGGTCCAAACGCTGTCTACCCTGGAAGAATTCACGGATAAAAGAAAATTTTTTCTCATAGGCTGCGACAGCTTTAGCGGCCTCAAGGCTGGGTGAAAGGGGCTGAATTGTTCCGGATGTCTGAACCCCACGTATCTCTCTCCATTTTCGGGACTCGGCAAATATGGCGGCGGCTGCCTGCTTAGAAGATTGAGATTCGAGAATATGTCTGGAGGTGGGACTCGAAAAAAAATAGATGTCATAACCGATGTTAACATAATAGACCGGTGCCGCCCACGGACCCGATCCGCCGGACGTTGCAATGGTCATGGTGGCCTCTTCAGACAACAGGCTGAGAGCTCGTCTCCGGAGTTCTTCTTTTGATAGTTTTGCCATGACCGTACAAATTCAATTACCTGGTTATATAGAACGCTCAAGTTAAGCCATTAACGTCTTTTCTAGTGACTACCAGATCCACGGATTCGACGGAGATGTCGAGCAGTTCTTTAGCCTCCCCGGGCATAACATTTTTGTGCCCTCCATCGGATTTTATGCATCTGCCAAGCTTCCGGCAACGACTCTGGGTAACGAATGAAAACGCTGTCCCGTGTCAGCGTCTTCCCCCCAGCGCTGGAAAAGATCGTGGCGGATACCCATGTAATCAAAGATTTTACCAATCGTCTGGTCGATAATGTCCTGGATGCTCTTGGGCC
>JAFDKD010000687.1 GCA_019307165.1 Deltaproteobacteria bacterium
GGGATTTCTTGCCAGAGAAACAACTATCTGAAATCACAAAAAAATTACATATATGTTCTGCCTATCTCACGATTTCAGCAGTCTGATATCTTGGTTTTTATAGCAGATATCGCTACCGCAACCGTATGAAACGGGATTGATGATATCACAAGTTTTTTTGGCCCATCAAAATTCCTGGTATGTTGGAGATATATGGAGTTTTTAGGGTCTGTAAATTTTTAAAATTAATAGAGGATATCTGTAATAATCCGCAGTTGTCCCTTCATAGTCTTATATACAGTTTTTATAATTTTTTGTCTTGGCATTCGCTGGTCTTATTCAACATCAGTGCTACAGCTCCCGCCCGGAAACGCGATTTGCCCGAGGCAATACTTGAACTTGCTGCGATTCCCCGGCAGGTTTGGACGGTGCTGAAGTTTGTAGTTCAGTTGCTCGTCCGCTCGCCAGTCAAGCGGAATCTATGCTATGCATCAAGCAGTTGGAATTGGCGAGGTGCACCGCAGCGCGCCTCACCAATTCCAGTTTTCTCGCTAAATTAACGCCAGCTACTACTCCCTACTTGCCATGCGGCGCGGTCTGGAGCATCTTGAGTGCGTCGCCGACACTGAAGCTGGCTGGCTTATTCCTGGGTGGAAACTCCTTGAATGATGCGAGGAAGTCTCCAACGAAACCCTGCGCGGGGACCAGGAGGAACGCGCGTCTGAACTGCCAATTTTGCCAGGCCATGCTTGCGTTGCGCGCCGATGCCTCTTCAAATGGGTCCGCCCTAAGATCGGAAATGCGCGGAAATCGGTGTGGAACGTACGGCGCATCCCAGACGTCCATACCATTCTGTTCCTGAGTCAAGAACGTAATCTTCCATTTTTTGTACCGGAACGCGGCGTAGTCGCCGTCGTCAGTGATGTAGTGAATTTCCTTGCGTGTGCCCGGCGCTTCACCCTTCAGGAGCGAGAGTTGGTTATAACCGTCCAGGTGGACTTTGAAGGTCTTGCCCACGGCTTCGTGGCCTTTCAGGAGTTTTTCCTTAATGTCGGGTTCGCCGGCCGCTGCCAAAAGCGTCGGCAGCCAATCCATGTGGTGGAAGATGTCGTTGATCACCGTACCGGGCTTGATGACGCCATGCCACCGGACCACGGCAGGCACACGAAAACCGGCTTCCCAGGTCGTGGCTTTCTCGCCACGGAACGGTGACGAAGCTCCGTCAGGCCAACTGAATTTCATGGCACCGTTGTCACTGGAAATGATGACGATGGTATTATCTGCGATCCCAAGATCGTCCAGTTCCTTCAACAGAACGCCGATGCCATCATCGAACTCGGTCATGGCCGCGCCCATAAAGCCCTTCTCAGAGATCATGTCGGCATATTTCTTTCGCAGGTGCGTAAAGGCATGCGTGCGGGTCGTGTTGTGCCAGATGAAGAAGGGTTTGTCCGCCTTAACGGCCCGCTTCATGAAATCAACTGACTGAGCGATTGTCTCGTCGTCATAGGTCTCCATGCGTTTTTTGGTCACCTGGCCGAGGCTTTTGATCTTCTGCTTGCCCACCATGCCCCAGCGCGGTTGGTCGGTCGGATCATTCTCGTCAGTCGCCCAAGTATGGATCGCGTCCCGCGGTCCAAATTTCTTGAAGAACTCGGGATCCTTGGGGTAATCGACATTTTCCGGTTCTTCCAGGGCGTTTAAGTGATAGAGCACACCGGCGTACTCATCGAAGCCGTGCACCGTGGGCAGGTACTCGTTGCGGTCACCGAGGTGATTCTTGCCGAATTGCCCGGAGACGTAACCGTGATTCTTCAATAGCTCGGCGATGGTTGGGTCCTTGTCGCTGATCCCCTGCTTGGCACCCGGCATGCCCACCTTCGACAAACCGACGCGGAAAGGAAGCTGGCCCGTGACAAAGGACGAACGACCAGCCGTGCAGCTCTGCTCGCCGTAGTAGTCGGTAAAAAGCGCGCCTTCCTTCGCGATCCGGTCGATGTTAGGTGTCTTGTAGCCCATAATGCCGTGGCTATAGGCACTGATGTTGGTAATACCAACATCATCACCCCAGATGACCAGAATGTTGGGTTTCTTGGCCTCTGCGTAGCCTGCGCCGACGGACAAACAAAGCCCGAACAGCAGTGCCACGATCAGATGCGGTGTAGCAGTTCGTGTAATCAATAGTTTCATAACATTCTCCTTTCGCTATTTGGTTGATAGTATAGGTTGTTGTGAGACCATCGCGGCAATATAAGGAAGTGCGCACAATTGTTCAATACGAAAAAACACTCATTCTTGACGGAAATATTACACAAATGTGATGGTGTAAAATACCTATTAGGTTTAAATCGGATGAAATTTTACCAAACCAAAACTTGGGATATCATGACAGGAACCCAAAAATCCCTGAACCTGTGATTTATTGAGAATGTATCTTATAAAATTCGGAAATGTTTTCATTTCTTTGGGAAAAGGAACTGAAGCTGTACTCGTAATTGCTAGCCGGCACCAGAGTCCGGCTTTTCCACATTGTAATATGCACTAATCTGGCCGTTCATCGGTTGCTTGCCAATCTTGAAAATTTTTCCGACACCGCCCCCAGGGGCCTTCCTTGGAGGACCGTTTATTACTTTTTCGCCTGAAACAGTAGAACCTTTTCAATTCTCACCGGCGGGGCCGGTGGATTAATACCAGTTAGTGAATGAATATTCCCACTTGGGATCTATTAATTCAGGAAATCAATACCGGATAGAGGTAATCTGAACCTGTGCCATTTCTTTTGCCTCCCTAATTTTTTACCCCGCCGGAATGGTCACCAGCGGAAGGGGTTGTTTACCCCAGGTCTCCGTTATGGAAAACAGGATC
>JAFDKD010000688.1 GCA_019307165.1 Deltaproteobacteria bacterium
GAGGCATTCACAAGGTCCATGACAAAAAAGCACTTGACACGCTGTTTCCCTTGTGTATATATAAACCGACCGGTCGGTCGATTAATTCCGTCGGTAGCTCCGGAGGTTGCTCATGGCTGGGAGAAAACGGGCCTCGTATGAGAGGGTCGTTGAAAAAACGGCGTCCATCGGAAAGGCGGCCGTGGGGCTGTTTCGGGCAAAGGGGTACCTGGAAACCAGCATGCAGGATATATCCAAAGCGTGCAGGATGAGTAAGGGCGGGATCTACCACTATTTCGCCGCTAAGGACCGCATCCTCTTTTTTGTGTTGTCCGGTTATATGGACCGTATCCTGGAAGGGCTGGAAAATGAACTGTTTGCAATTGCGGGGCCTGAGGAGCGGATCCGTTTTGTCATCCGGAGGCATATCCGGCTTTACACCCGTTATCAGGCGGAAGCCAAGACCCTGCTTCACGACGCCAACTGCCTGCCCAAGAAGTACTTCAACGTGGTGGCGGACAAGGAGCGAAAGTACTACCGGATCGTGTCGGGTGTGCTGGACGAATTTTTCGGCAGGACCATGCCCAAGAAAGAACTCACGGCCGCCACGTTCCTTTTGTTCGGCATGTGCAACTGGATCTATTCCTGGTACGACCCCAAGGGACCCGTGACGCCGGACGATCTCGCGGAGATGATTTACAGGATGTTTATGGAGGGATGCGGGTCGATAAAGAATGTTCACCACCCGTCCCGCTGACAGCGGGACTAGAGACACGGAGTTCACAGAGAAAAGATTTTGACAGGATAACAGGATGAACAGGATTAAAAAAAAGACCACGGATCACACGGATGTTGCAGATGTCACTGATAGCTCGCAGAAGCCGTTAGGGGATCGACCATGAAAGCTTGGGGCTGCCGAGATTGGAAAATCAAGCCGGCTTGTTTTTCCATCTTCGGCGGCCCCATGTCGACCCAATGATGTATCATTGGGCCGACCCGCGTTGCGGGTTTCATGGTCGATCACCATAGTCCACCGCTATTCTCTGCGCACTCTGTGTCTCTAGCGAGGCCGAGCCATGGCGAGGACAAGCGGGTGTGAGAATTGCCATTAATTCTATTATGTTAGAAAAATATCAATCTAGGAGGAATTCATGAGCAAGGAAGACATAAAATCCAGCGTATACCTCAAAGGAGAGCGGGTCCCTCATTACAGGTCCCTGTCCGATATCGAGTACCGGGAGGTGTACCGCAGGGCGGACTGGGACGGGGAACTCCCGGACCCGGGGCAATACCCCTTTACCCGGGGCATTCACAAGGACATGTACCGGGGCAGGCTGTGGACCCGGCGGCAGCAGAGCGGCTTCGGCACGCCCGAGGAGAGCAACGAACGGATCAAATATCTGCTGAAGATCGGCCAGACCGGCGTCAACATGGATGCGGACGTGGGCACAAAGCTCGGCCTGGACCCCGACTATCCGCTGGCCAGGGCGGACGTTGGACTCCAGGGGACCTCCCTCTGCACTTACGAGGATATGAGGGCCTTGTTCAACGACATCCCCCTGGACCGGGTAAGCTCCACGCTGATCGTCCAGCCGCCCTGTTCGGCCGTAATCATGTCGCAGTACCTGCTGCTCGCAAGGGAGCGGGGCATTCCCTGGGAGAACCTGATCGGGACCATCATGAACTGCGCATTTACCCAGTTTGTCGGGCCCACCTATCAATCGGCCACGACCTTTTTTCCCATTGATCTCACCACGAAGATCGGCCTCGACGTGATGGAATACCTTATCCCGCGCGTGCCCCGGTGGAACATCGTCAACGTCAACGCCTACAATGTGAGGGAGTGCGGCGTGGACGCGGTGCATGAAGCCGCCTTTTCCATGTGCGTGGTTGCCGAGTATATTCAACGGTTGATGGATCGGGGTCACGACGTGGACGATTTCGCCGGGCGCATGGCCTTTTTCACGGCAGCGCACATGGACCTGTTCGAGGAGGTGGCCAAGCTGCGGGCCATGCGGCGGATCTGGGCGAGGATGCTCAAGGAGCGCTTCGGGGCCAAGAACGAAAAGAGCATGTGGTTTCGCACGGCCATCCAGACGGCGGCGCTTCCCCTGACCGCACAGCAGCCCATGAACAACATCGCCCGGGCCACCCTCCAGACGCTGGCAGCGGTGCTGGGCGGGGCCCAGTCCATCCATACCACGGGGTATGACGAGGCCTATTCCCTGCCCACCGAGGAAAGCCACAAGCTGTCCATCCGGACCCAGCAGATCATCGCCTACGAGAGCAAGGTGGTCAATTCGGCAGATCCGTTGGGCGGGTCCTACCTTGTAGAGCGGATGACGGACGACATGGAGGAGCAAATCCTGGCGTTGATGAAGGTGGTCGATGACAAGGGCGGTTTCATCCAATGCTTTAAGGAAGGCTGGATAGAGGACAGGATCAATGAAGCCAGGTATAAAATGGCGGAGGATATCGAAACCGGGGCGCGGCCGTCCGTTGGCGTCAACATATTCAAGGAAGAGGACGAGCAGGTCAATATCAACATTTTTCGGCACGAATCGGACATGCAGGACAAACGAATAACATACGTGCAGGACTACCGCCGCGACCGGGACGACGGGCCGGTCCGGCGCGCGCTGGACACCCTTTCGGAGCTCACGGCCAAAAATGCCGACGTCAATTTCTTCGAGCCCATCATGGCCGCCGTGGAGGCAAAGGCGACAAACCAGGAGATCTGCGACGCCATGCGGCGGGCATCGGGGTTTTCGATTCCGGGGTAAGCTAATAGCTCATAGCTGATAGCTCTAAGCTCAAAAGTAAACCACCAATGAAGGGAAGAGGGAACGGAGGGACGGAGAAGC
>JAFDKD010000689.1 GCA_019307165.1 Deltaproteobacteria bacterium
CTTCACTGCCGGGTGGGATATGATAACTTTGTCGCATATTTTTTCAGGGAAAACAGATTTGTTTGAAACGGTCCGTTGTCGATCATGCCAAAGTATGGGTAACCTTTAGGGGTTTGTCAAGACGACGAAAAATATGATCCAAAATCTTTTCCGCGCTTGACATATAGAATCGATATTTAGTAAAATTAGATGTCAAATTGAAAAGAGGGAGGACGACATGGGAATAGGGAGAAATCGTGTTCTGCAGGCGATCGTTTTTTTTGCGGTGCTATGGGCCTTTTCAGGCTTTAGCGGGGATCGGGTTCACGCCGAGGACGTGCTGCCCGAATGGGGCGACCTGACGCACTGCACCATCTCCGGGTGGGATCGGGTTCACGCCGAGGACGTGCTGCCCGAATGGGGCGACCTGACGCACTGCACCATCTCCGGGTCGGACAGGGTTATTGTCGATTATCTATGTGGCGATGGAATAAGCGAAGAGGTAGTTTATTTATACCTTGGCTATGATCCGGAAACAGGACGGCTTTACCCTTTTTGGTCTGACGGATCAGACTTCGAGCCTATGGATATTGATGGCATGATGATATTACAGACGAACACCGACGGGCTGCTGGAAGTGCTTTTTCAAAATGAGGAAGAGGTGCTTGCTACCGCTGATCGGCTGTGCGGGAGTCGCGGGTTTAATCACTTCGGTGTTCAGATCATGTTTGATGACGAGACTTACAACGCCGGAGAAGGAAAGCTCGTGGACACGGATGGGGACGGGAAGGCGGACGCCGTGTTGTTAGAGGTCAATGGCGTGGCGCTTTCGAGAAAAAAGGCGGGGCAGGTGCAGCGGTTGCTCGGATCGGAACTCAGGGCGGCAATGAGTATACCGCTTGAGTATTTTCAGGATGGATCGAACAATTTCTGGGTCATCCCTTGCGATATGGGAGGCGGCGATGAATATTTTGTGCCCGTCTTTGCCAACCGTGACCTGCTCATCCAGTGCGGCGATGAGAGAGCCCTGATTACCTCAGAGGCCACCGTAGACGGCGATGGTGAGTGTATCGTGCTGGTCCCCGCGTTAACGGGATGGGGGTATGCCGGTCTCATATTCCTGATCTTTGTATCCGGCATCTGGATGATGCGCCCGGCATCTGGATGATGCGCCGGAAAGGGTTCGGTCGGGGCCTCACGAAAAATTAATGACACATCCGAATGCAAGGCGAACCCATTTTCGATTGATAATTGATGATTGTTGATTGATGATTTAAGGGCACGGCAACGTGCCCTTTTTTCATTCATCATGGAAGGACGCCGGCGCCGTGGCTACGCCTGCGTCGCCGTGGCGGCCTTTTTTCTCCGCACACGGGTGATGAGCCAGAAGGCAACGGCTTGACCCAGGGGCAGACACAGGACTTCAACCAGGGTGGCCCGCCGCAGATCGATCCAACCGAAATAGAGGAGGTTGAATATCACCTTGATGGTCAAATAGGTGAAGAACATGAAAAACCACAGCTTCAAAAAATCCCAAAACACCCTCAATGGTTTCATGATGGCTCCTTTCATTCCTTATATCATTTAACATCAGGTCCTGCCGGGTGAAACCGGCATCACATAAAATCTCGATCTTCGTCCAATCACAGTCACCGTAGGGCGGGATTTCATATCCCGCCTATGAGACCGGCAGGGAACAACCGATCTGAGGCGGCATATAAAATACCGCCCTACAATTTTCTGGATTCCGGATCTCGCTGCGCTCGTCCGGAATGACGATCTTTAGAGGTTGTCGGAAAACCTCTATAGGGCGGTTTTGATGTGGTTGTAAATCCCCCTCGGGAGGCTGTCCGATAACCGCCGAAATACCAAGAAAACTCCTCCACTCTTGTCGAAGATCCCGCCTTCAGGCGGGGATGGGGGAGGCTGGGTGGGGGTGACCAGATGGATAGGAATTTCATCCATTTATCTATTCCCCCCTCCCCTTAATCCCCTCCCGCGAGGGGAGGGGAAATGAGTTGTCGGACAGCCTCCAACTTCCCCCATTGAAAGAGAGGATTCTCCTGAATCTCCATCCCTGGGCCGACTTCACGCCGGCGGCCTGTGGGCCCACCTCGGGGTCAACAGGGAAAACCACTGGTCCGGGTACCTGCGAATCATGTCCTCATATTTACCGTTGACCCAGGTCATCAGCTTTTCGCAATCCGCCCTCATGTTCCCGGTCCTTTCAAAATGATAAGGCCCGTCAAACATCAACCGGTACCTGCCGCCGGGCTGCCTGATGCAGAAGGCCATGACAATGGGTGTGCCGAACCACAGGTGAAGCTTGGCGGGCCCGTCGGCCGTGGCCACGGAAACACCGAAAAACGGGGCGTACACGGGTTTGTCGATGTAGGCCTGATCCGCCAGGATGGCCAGAATGCCGTTACGCTTGAGGTGCGACCCGATTTTGGCCATGACGGCGTTCTCGATGTATACGCATTTGACCCCGCCCTTGACCTCTCGGCGCTTTTTGAACCAGCGATCCGTGTAGGGATTGTGCTGGCGCTTGATGACCGTGGCCACATCGTAGCCGAGCTTGACCGCCCCCCTGCCGAAATACTCCCAGTTGCCCAGATGGGCTGTGAAGGCCAAAACGCCCTTTTTTTCCTCCAGTGCCCGGTCGATCACCCGGTAATTGCCCACATCCATATTCCGCTCGAAGTTCACCGGTGTCAGACCGCCGATGTTGAAGAACTGGAACACGCCTTCGGCGATGTTGATGAACAGCCTTTTGATGATGCGGTCCTTCTCCGATTTGGACAAAGGCGGGTCAGGGAAGACCACATCCAGGTTTTGATAAGCCAACCGCCTGTCACGCCGATCCAGATAGAAGGCGAGCATGCCCGCAGGTTTCGAGAACATGCGGCTCAGTTTCAAGGGCATGAGCGAGATGAGCGTCCCGATCGGGACGACGCAGACCGTCTCAAGTACGTACCCAAGTTTTTGGATGATGGTTGTTTTTCTGTGCGCCAAATGAAAGCCTCATGTCGCGCCGGCGTTGCGCGCTGCAACCCGCTCAACCGTCGTAATCAATGTATTCCTTTTCTTCCGTGAGTTCCGAGCCGAACAGCCGATTGATTTCGCGTTTGATACGCGATCGCTCGTCATTCAGACGATAGATGCGCCGCGCCAACCGTATGAATTCCTCATCGAACGTCTTGTTTTTCTCTTTGAGGCGGATGGCGTTTTCAATGTCCCACAAACTGCCGTTGACCGCCTTGAGCGCACCGAATGCGTCGGCGTTTTCGTCCATGCCGGCCTCTGCCAAGGCCAATTTCATGCGCTCGTATTCCTTCCGGACGTTTTCCCGCTTTACAGGGTCCGTAATCCGCTCGAGCTTCACGGCGAGGATGCCGGCCCTGTCCACGAGTTCGCCTATGGAAATGTCTATTTTCATGGCGGAATTCACATGTTATTCTAACTGAAAAACCTAGAAATTCCTTTCGTACACATGCTCGTAAACCGGTTTTCACCACAGAGAGCACAGGGAAAGGTTTTTGTTTGTCGGGAGATACCGACAAATAAAAATGATTATCCCTCCAGTTTGATTCATAGATTGAAATCCAGCCACTTTCGTAAGCGTATCGTGATTCACGGGCCACCTATAGGGTCGGCCTCACGGGTGGTCGGGTTCACTGGCAAGCCATTCCAAAAAACCGGGGAGCACCTCTTCCGCCGACAACTTTTCAAGTCCCGTACTGAAAATCCGCTTGCGACGCCAATTGTGCGGCCCCCGGGCCACGCGCGCGTGACGGGGCCCGCGCGGCGCCGTTCGCGCCGGATCGGTCGACCCGTACCAGCTGAAGGTGGGTTTTTCCAGCAAGGCCGCCAGATGAAGCGGCGCACTGTCCGGCCCCGCATACCGCTCGCACCGCCTCAGCAGGG
>JAFDKD010000690.1 GCA_019307165.1 Deltaproteobacteria bacterium
CATACAACGCGGGCATGGCCAGAGTTCTGGAATACCGGGGAGTACCTCCCTACGAGGCCACGCAGGCGTACGTCCGGAAAGTTCTCTCTTATTACGAATACTTCCGGAAGGCGGGCGAAAGGAAAAAGAACGCCTAGCTGCCGAACCTGTATTTCAAGCCTTACGCTTGATTTCAATTCATGATTTCAAGCCTTACGCTTGATTTCAATTCATGTGCCGATTCCCATTGAAAAAGGGGTCGGCCTTTTTTTTTCCGGGCCTGCATGGGAGCAATCGTCCCTAAAAGGAAAAACCGCAAATTCCTGGGGTGGATCTGATTTGTCCTTGACCACGGTTTCCCGGTTAATATAGTGTCCAACCAAAAATGGCGCTTTTTCCTCCGCCTCAGGCGGTGCAATTGGCGCGAGCCCTTCAAGTCCCGCATCGAGTGGGGGATTAACACCTGTGGGAATCCAGACGCCGTTTGTCTGGGTCCCCGCCAGAATCATGCGGGGACGACAGAGGAGATAAAATTGATCCGGGGACGACTTGTGGGGCCCGAAGATGAGTGCGGGCAACATGAAAACGTGAATCCACCCGTCATTCCCGCATGTAGTTGGCGGGAATCCAGAAATATAGACAAAAGGTGTTACCTTTGAAAATAGACCTTCACATTCACTCCAGGGACTGTTCCGACGGCAAGATGGCCTTATCCGATATTATTACGGAAGCCGCGTCGAGAGGCGTGGGCCTGCTTTCCGTCACGGACCATGATAATATCGACTGCCAGGAGAGGGCTGAGGTCCTTGCGACGAACACCGGCGCCCAATACCTTTGCGGCGTTGAATTGAACATCGCTTTTTCCCACGCCGATTACCGGGATGGGAAAGCGGTTTCCCTGGATCTATTGGGATATCAGTACGATTACGGCAACGCTGCGCTCAACGAAAAACTTCACGAACTGCGGGAGTACAGGAAGGTTCGCGCGGAGCGAATCTTGGAAAAACTCAACATGGAGTTGATTCGGAAGGGATTGGCGCCCTTTACGCAGGAAGATATGGCAGCCATACAGGAGACGGCCGAGGGCGCGCTCGGCCGCCCCCATATTGCCGACACCATGGTTGAAAAAGGGGTAGTGAAAACAAGACAGGAGGCGTTCGATTCATATCTGGTCGGCTGCAACGTGCCGAAAATGCCGGTGAGCCTTGAGGAGGCCTCCGACTTGATTCGAAGCGCCGGCGGAAAAACGGTGCTGGCGCACCCCAACGATCCGAACGGCACTTCCCTGGTTAAATTAACCTCGTCTCTGCGGGAACAGCATGATATCATTCGCGGCCATATGCTGCCCTACCTGGACGGCATCGAGTGCTGGCATTCGCGTCATGACCGGGAAACCGTTGCCGCTTATACGGCGTTTGCACGGGCAGAGGGCCTGCTCGTGACGGGCGGGTCCGACTGCCATCAGCAGCCTGTGATCATGGGGACGGTGGATGTTCCGGATTTCGTGGCGGCGCAGTTTGGATATGACATACGTTAAGGGTGCGCTGTTTCAGGAACCATAGGTATGCGGCTTCGACCAACAGAGGTGAAGAGCGAAGGTAGGGAATTAAAGACGAAAAAAAGAGTTAGACAGGATCAACAGGATAAAATCGAAAACGTCATCTTATATATCCTGAACATCCTGTAAATCCTGTCTAATAATTATTTACGCTAGTATTATCAATATATTAGTTCATATTATTAATTTACTTTGTTAGATAAAATGCCATCTTTAATTAAAGATCTTTCCCATCCGGCTGCATTGCCCGACCCGACATCGGCCGTTCACGTGGTTCAAACCCACATCTCCATCGTTTTTGTGGGGGACGATTACGTATACAAGGTCAAAAAGCCGGTCGATTTCGGTTTTCTCGATTTCACCACCCTGGAAAAACGCCGGCATTTCTGCGAGCGGGAGTTGAAGCTCAACCGGAGACTTTCCAAGCAGGTTTACCTCGATGTTCTGCCTGTTCGTTTCAAGGAAAACCGTTTCAGCATGACCGATACAAGCGGTGACATCGTGGAATACGCCGTCCGTATGAAACGCATCCCTGACGAACGACTCATGAAGTCCGTTTTTGACCGGAAAGAAATCACTCGCGAGCATTTATACGGTATCGCATCCGTGCTCTCGAAATTTCATTCCACGGCGGCCCGGTCCTCGGAGATAGACGATTTCGGGCAACCGGAAATGTTTCGGGTGAATACCGACGAAAATTTTGAGCAGGTGAAAAAATATGTAGGGCTGACCGTCGAAAAGGAAGCCTTTGCTGCGCTCAGGATGTGGACGGACGACTTCTACGACACAAACAGGGCGCTCTTTCTGCAGCGCATCCGGGAAGGCCGAATCCGCGACTGCCACGGTGACCTCCACATGGAACATATCTGTATTATGGAAGGCTATCCCATTATCGACTGCATCGAATTCAATAACCGTTTCAGATACAGCGACACGCTGGCGGACATCGCCTTCCTCGTCATGGACCTGGAATACTGGGGCGACGCTGAAGCGGCCGGAATTTTCTGGAAATCCTATAAGGACATGGCAGGGGAGGGCAATGTAGAACATCTTCTCACGTTTTACAAAGTTTATCGCGCCTTTGTGAGAGGGAAAGTCATCGGCTTTCAGGTGGACGACGACCGCATCGGGAAAAGGGAAAAGGATGAAGCTGTCCGCCGCGCAGCCAGGTATTTCCGGCTCGCCGCTTCTTATATTCGCTGATACGGTTGGCGCAGGCTCTTCCGGGTTTTCAGTGGGTAACGGGATACGGAACAACCTCTCAATTGAAACCGGCAACATTCGTCGTCGTGGTCGTAATC
>JAFDKD010000691.1 GCA_019307165.1 Deltaproteobacteria bacterium
ACACCGTGCAGATCGCCGATGCCAATTTCGACGGCAACGGCCCTCTCGACGGTTATTCGGCATCACCGCAGGACAACGGCGCGGATGACGCCCTGGACAGCGACGGCGACACAGCCAATCATCGGGCCGAAGTGAATATCGCGGAAAACGAAATCCAACTGACCGTGGATTTCGGTTTTGTTCCGCCCTGCGGGCCGTGCGAAGGCAAGGTAACGGAAGCGTGTCATCTCGCAAAGTAAGCAAAGAGCGCAAAGAAAGAAAAGAGATTTTTGACTCTGTGAGAGACATATTTTCACCTTGACCCGAAAATGTCTTTTATTTACAACTAAATAAAGATAATAAAAGAATCCACCACAGAGAGCACCAGCCTTCGCCAAGGCTACGGCGCGGCAGGGATTGAACGAGTGACGATATGACAAACCCGAATTTACGGACGCTAGAATTGAAAAAACTCGACATATTCCCTGGGAGAAAAGGCCCGTTGCTCCTTATTATCATGGACGGAGTAGGTATCGGCAGGCAGGACGATACCAATGCGGTCTATCTGGCCGATACGCCCAACCTGGACCGCCTTTTCGCCTCCAAACTATACACCACCCTGACGGCACACGGTACCGCGGTCGGGCTTCCCACGGACGGCGACATGGGAAACAGCGAGGTCGGGCACAACGCCCTGGGGGCGGGGCGCGTATTCGATCAAGGCGCACGGTTGGTGAACCGGGCCTTGGAATCGGGTGGGATTTTCGAAACCGGGGAATGGGCGGCCATTGTCCGGCGGGCCAAGGCGGGCGGTTCGCTCCATTTTATCGGCCTGCTCTCGGACGGGAATGTCCATTCTCACATCAAGCATCTTTACCGGCTTATCGACGCGTGTGCGGCCGCGGCCCTGCCGAGGGTCAGGGTCCACGCGCTGCTGGACGGGCGCGACGTGGGGGAACGGTCCGCGCCGGACTACATCGATCCTTTGGAAAACCGGCTCAAAAATATCTCCGGGCAAAAGGGCCTGGATTATGCCATCGCCTCGGGGGGCGGTCGGATGAAAGTCACCATGGACCGGTATGAGGCCGACTGGCTTATCGTCAAACGGGGGTGGGATGCCCACGTCCTGGGCAAAGCCCGCCCGTTTCCAAGCGCAGCGGAAGCGGTCCGCGCCTTTTATGACGAGGACCCGGCCATCACCGATCAATATATGGATCCCTTCGTGGTGGTCGATGACAACGCTCATCCGTTAGGGCCTGTCGTCGATGGGGACGCGGTGGTATTTTTCAACTTCAGGGGGGATCGGGCCATAGAGATCTCGCGGGCCTTTACCGAGAAGGCGTTTGACGCGTTTGACCGCGGGCCCCTCCCGGACGTGTATTTTGCGGGCATGATGGAATATGACGGGGATACGCACCTGCCGCCTCATTTTCTGGTGCAGCCGCCGGCTATCGACCGCACCGTCAGCCAGTACCTTTGCGCCGAGGGCGTCAGGAGCTTCGCCGTATCCGAGACCCAGAAATTCGGACACGTGACCTATTTCTGGAACGGCAACCGTTCCGGCCATATCGATGAGACCCTGGAAACCTACGTGGAGATCCCGTCCGACAGGATCGAGTTCGACAAGGCGCCCCGAATGAAGGCCCGATTGATCTCGGAAAAGGCCGTGCAGCTGCTGAAAAGCGGCGCGTACCGGTTCGGGCGGTTGAACCTTGCCAACGGGGACATGGTAGGCCATACCGGAAACATGGCCGCCGCGGTCACCGCAATGGAAACCGTGGATCGTTGTGCCGGCGATTTGATCGAAGCGGTGGCGGAACTGGACGGAATCGCCGTGGTGACGGCCGACCACGGCAATCTGGATGAAATGGTCACTATCGGAAAAGACGGGACGCGGAGCGTGAAGACGGCCCACACGCTGAATCCGGTCCCATTCGCCATATCCGATCAAGGCTACCGGGGCGAGTACGCAATGGCCCATGTGAAAAGCCCGGGACTCTCGAACGTGGCGGCCACCCTGCTCAACCTGCTGGGGTATGATAAAGTGGCGGATTACGATCCGTCACTTATCCAATTCAACGGCAGTCGGCATACGACGTCTTGAATTAGGGTGTCGTATTCGGATTGAAAAATTATTTTCCACCGCAGAGTTGCAACGTTCGCAGCGTTTTTGCTTTCCGTTGAGAGGCCGGAACGCAAAAACAGCCATCCCTGCGGGAAATTGAAAAACGGTTCGTATCTCTACTCTTTTGACGCTTCGATGATTTTCAGCACCTGGTTGATCTGATCCATGATCAAAATGCCCTGGTCAAAAAGGATATTGCCGATGAGGCGATGCCTTCCTTCCTCAACTTCCTCCTTTACTTGAACCCTGATGGCTCCGACCAGCTGATCCACGGTGATGAACTTTTCCTCGAGGGCGATCACGCCAAACCGTTTGTCCCGCTGCCGCAAACTCATCCGCTGCCTCCGATGATACAGTTCCCCCTTTAGTTGCATAAATAAAATGGCAAAATGTGTTTAAAACCAATAATTATAGACCTTTTCCACCTTTTCAACGTGCATTTTGGAATTCACTGCAAGTGGTATCATGAAACCTGTGAAAAGCCGCCATTTTATTTACCCTTCGGGAAAGCCCGCCAGAGGCGGGAAAGTCGAGGATACCCCATCTCCCGCGTTGCCAAGGGTTTGCGGTAAAGTACTACAGCTTCACCCTTGGCGCCTTAGATATGGGGCATCCTCGACTTTTGCAACGTTAGGGTTCCGCCTCCGCCCGCGCCGACCGGTTTTCAATTCTGGGACTTGAAGGCTGTGACAAATGCCGCCATCTGGCGTTTTACCGCGGTCCTGATTTT
>JAFDKD010000099.1 GCA_019307165.1 Deltaproteobacteria bacterium
GCATCGTGCCCCGGTTATACCTTACGGTACGGATGGTTCAGGAGCTTTCGGGTGTACGCCCTTGATCGATCCCCATTGGCTCCTGGTTCACAAGCCGGCTCTGGAAGTTCTTCATTGCGAAATATTGGAAGCGAGGGAAAAGGAGATAAATGAAGGGAGGGCGAAATTTATATCTTTTGATCAGGCTAAGGAACAAATCAGGGATCAGAGATAAAAAACAGATCTCACGCGGGAGAATCCATCCCGAGTGCAATGGCAAGCGCTTGATTCAGGTCGTCGATCTTCGCGGGGGGCAGAACGCCGATGAAGTTGGTCAATGAGGTCTTGAGGAGGCTGATAAGCTCGTCGCAGTGTATGCTGCTTTCGTGCTTGAGTCCCTGATCGGTCCCCACGGGAACCTGGGTCGAAAGCCCGTCGAACGACGAATAGACGGGGACGCAAATAACGGTAGAGAAGCGGGAATCGATCAGGACTTGGCGGCTCACCACAACGAACACGCGGTATCGCTTGGGATCCGGCGCCGAGGGTTTGTATACTCGGTACAATTCTCCCCTTCTCATACATCCACCTGATAATCGAGGACATCCCGGGCTTCCCTGTTCAATGCATCTGCATGCCTGTTCAGGATGTCCAGGTCGCTACGGTCCCGCTTGCGCTTCGCCTCAGCCGCGAGAAAGTCACGGATCGCCTTTTCGATCACGGCGGATCGATTGCCGTACTGGTCGGTCAGTCCGTCGATTTGGCGTACCAGCTCTTGGGACAGGGATATGGACGTCTTCACTTTCATAATATTTTCACCATGTTATTAAATAGAAAAAGGTGAATACCAAAGATCGAACACGAATATACCTTTTATTGCGGTATAAACGTAGTATCATTTTGCGGATTTGTCAAGAGGACTGGTTCACGCGCCGACCCAGGGATTTCAAATGATCCGGGCGGAATGCTTTCACGTCAAAGGTGGATATTTCCAGCACGAAAGACTAATTTTCAAACAAAGAAAATAGCGGGAGATAGATCATGACCTTATTGATAATAATATTCGGTGTTCTGACACTGCTGGCCGGAATAGTAATTGTAGTAAACCCGAACATCATATTCGGCTTTCTGAAAAATAATTTGGAAAAGCCGGCACTGCAACTTTTGGCCGTTGTCGTCAGGGTGGTTATTGGTGCTTTACTGATCGTCCAATCCGGCATGTCTAAATTCCCGACTGTAATTGAAGTGATTGGTTGGATATCCATTGCCGCCGCTATTTTTCTGGCTGTGATGGGGCGCCGCAATTTCACTCGGTTGATGTCGTGGGCACTGTCTTTATCAAAGCCTTTTGCTCGTGTCGGCGGTATCTTCGCCGTGGCGTTCGGCGCATTTCTTATCTATGCTTTCATCTAAAGGAAAAAATATGCCCGACCTCAGCGTGAATTTCGCAGGAATGCACTTTCCGAATCCGTTCATGCTTGCGTCCGCTCCGCCCACGCGAAACGCGGAAATGATCAAACGCGCCTTTGCCGCCGGATGGGGTGGCGCCGTAACCAAAAGCATCACGCTTGAACCGGCGCGAGATCTGCAACCGCGCCTCCACCCGCTGCGCCACGGCAAGCGCAATGTCGGCATGGAAAACATCGAACTGGTTTCTCAATTGACTGTCGAGGAATGGCTGCACGGGATCAGCGAGATCAAGTCGGCCTATCCCGACCGCCCCCTGTGGGCCAGCATCATTGCCCCGTCGGTCAAGGCCGACTGGCAGCGGCTGACCGAGGCTGTCCAGGAAGCCGGGCCGGACGCCCTCGAACTCAATGTCTCGTGTCCGCACGGCATGCCCGGTAAAGGCATGGGCGCCTTCATCGGCCAGAACGATATGCTCACCGGCGAGGTGGTCGCCTGGGTGAAAGAGGTCGCCAAGGCGCCCATTGTGGTCAAACTGACCCCCAACGTGACCGACATCGCCTTCATCGCCCTGGCCGCCAAGGAGAACGGCGCAGACGCTTTATAAGCGACCAACACGGTTTCGGGCCTCATCGGCGTCCGGGCTGCCCGTCTCCGGCTTGGGCGGGTTGAGCACGTGGGAGGACGCGGTCGAGTTTATGGCTGTCGGAGCGAGCACCGTGCAGGTGGGCACGGCCGCGATGTGGGGCGGGTATGGCGTCGTCGAAAAGCTGGTGCGCGGGTTAAACCGTTACCTGGATGGAAAAGAATTCCCGGACTTGAGCCCGGTGATTGGTGCGGCGCTGCCCAAGATCGTCGAGTTTCAAGAAATCCCTTTGACGATCCGTGCCCGTGCCCGTGCAGACGATACGTGCGACGGCTGCTTGCTGTGCGTCACCGCGTGTGCCGACGGCGGCTTCAATGCCATATCCGGCGTCAAGGGCGAAGTTGTGACAATCGACGGCGCCAAGTGTGACGGCTGCGGCCTGTGCGTGATGGTGTGTCCGACGGGCAGCATTGCCATGGTTCCACGGCCGCTTTTTCATTGAAAGCATTCTCCTTTTTTGGAACTCATCAAATAGGGACGAGAACAGAAAGGCGTTGGATAAGCGATGACATACAAGGCGTGGGTGGAAAAAGAGCTGGGTCCGTTGAGCAGGGCATTGGGCTTTCGATATACGCCCGAGGAGGAAATTCACCGCCGCCTGGAAACCGTCCGGCAGGGGATGAAACAGGCGGGCATGGAGGGCCTGCTCTGCATTCAGAAAATGGACGGCTACTATCTATCGGGAACAGCCCAGGAAGCCGTGGTCTTCGTGCATGCTGACGGCAGGACCCTCCTCATGGTCAAGCGCGAGTTGGAACGGGCCCGCCTGGAATCGCCGCTTGAGCATGTGGTCGGTTTCGAATCCTTCAAGGACCTGCCGGGGCTCATCGAGTCTCATTCCGGGGCCCTCCCGGGCTCCCTGGGCCTTGAGTTGGACATGCTGCCCGTCAACGATTTTCAAAGAATTCAAGGCCTGTTTCCGGCAATGCGATGGATGGATGCCTCGCGGCTCATCAGGGAGGCCCGGAAGATCAAATCCCCCTTTGAAGTGGAGATGATGAAAATCGCCGGGGATATCGCCCGCAAAGTCTATTTGGAGGGCCGGGAGATCCTTAAGGAGGGGATGACGGAAATCCGGTTCGGCGGGCTCATGGAAGCTGCGGCCAAAGACCACGGGCACGAAGGGCTGCTGCGGGTTCGATCCATGAACTACGAGGCCTACACGTGGCATGTGTTGAGCGGTCCGAACGGCGGGATCGTGAGCCAGTCCGATTCCCCCATGGGGGGCCTTGGCCTGTCTCCCGCCTTCCCGGTGGGGGCGAGCCTGCGGCAAATGAAGACCCGCGAACCGATTTTGGTGGACTTCGGCATCTGCTATCACGGCTACCAGGTGGATCAAACCCGTATGTTCTCCCTGGGGAGGATGAACCAAAAATTCCTGGACGCCTTCCGGGCCTGTCGTGAGATCCATGATGCCGTATTGGATCAAACACGGCCGGGGGCCGACTGTGAGACCCTATTTCGAAACACCGTCGAATTGGCAAAGAAATTGGGGTACGAAGACAGCTACCTGGGTCCCCCGGGGCTTCAAACACGCTTTGTGGGCCATGGCATCGGCCTTGAGTTGAACGAGCCCCCCTTTCTGGCTGAAAGACAATCCTACCCGTTGGAGGAAGGGATGACCTTTGCGGTGGAGCCCAAGATCGTGTTTCCGGGCGAGGGCGCCGTAGGGATCGAGAATACCGTGCTGGTAACCGGGAACGGTTGTCAGATCCTCACCCCCTTGGAACAGGACATTTTTGAGGTTTAGGAGATCGGCCCTTCACGGTACGCTCGGGTCCTGCGAAGAAACCCTATCCTTTCCTTTCTTTTTTCTGTCTTTTGGACGGAAGTTTTATTATATTTACTACAGAACCCTGACAAAAAGATACCATTGGGGCGACGCGGAAATCGAATTTCGCGCCGAGCGGTGCTCTTTGCCCATTAAACCCCACGTGATGTGACAGGGGCCTCAGGAGGCATGGTTCTTCGACATCTATAAGGTTCTGTTCACCCCGCGCTGTTCTTTTTTCTCTGACTTCTCTCGATTTCCTGCTGATTCAGACCTCGCTCTGACTCTTGCGGCCACTATGCACGATCCGACGGACCCATGCAGGGTCTAATTGCCTCGGAAAAAATATCCGATCCCGTCCCGACATGGGTCGATTCGGACGCTGTCATGAGTATACGGGCGGAAATTGCCGGCGATCTGTCTCCGATACAGGTGGTGAAATGCATGCGGAAAAAGAGCGTATTTTGATAATTGACGACGAGGAGGTGATACGGGATGCCATAAGCCGTGCCTTCGTCAAGGAAGGGTTCTCGGTACAAGGCGCGCCGGACGGTGAATCGGGATGCAGGCTGTTCAGGGAGTTCCGTCCCGATATCGTGCTGGTAGACCTGAAAATGCCGGGCATGAGCGGCATGGAAGTGTTGGCCGAAATAAGAAATGAAGACCCGGATGTGATCAAAATCGTTATCACGGGTTATGCAACCATATCGCTGGCCGTGGATGCGATGAAATTGGGCGCCTATGATTTCCTGCCCAAGCCTTTCACGCCCGAGGAACTTCGCATTGTGGTTGGGCGCGGGCTTGAAAAAAGGCGCCTGGCATTGGAAACCAAGGCCTTGAAAAAAGAGCAGGAGAATATTCGACGGAATATGATTTCCCTTGTCTCTCACGAATTGCGTGCCCCGCTGGCGGCCTCGGTTCAGTTTCTGGAAGTCGTTCTCGGCGGCTTTGCCGGGGATATATCCGGCGAGAGCAAAGAGCTGATCAGCCGCTGTGACACCAGGCTGCGGGAGATGCTGGAGTTGATCGGCAAGTGGCTCAGGCTGGCGACCTTCGATCCCGACTATATGGTTAAACAATTTACGGAAATCAATTTAAGGGAGATTGCGAAAAAGGCCGTAGATGCAGCCGGGCCGCTGGAGCATGAAAAAGGAGTTAACCTGTATCTTGAATCTCCCGGGAACCTGCCTCCTATCCAGGGGGACGAGTTTTCCCTTGCTGAAATCTTCAACAACCTGATCGGAAACGCCGTCAAGTACAACAAGGCCGGAGGTTTCGCCAAGGTAAAATTGTTTGAACAGGGAGAGGAGGTCCGGCTCGAAATCTCAGACAACGGTGTGGGCATCGCCCCGGAACATCTTCCCAGGGTATTTGACGAGTTCTACCGGGTTGACGGGCGAAGACAGGCTTCGGTAAAGGGGTCGGGGTTGGGATTATCCATCGTCCAAAAACTGGTTGACGTCCATGGCGGGACGATCCAACTGGATAGCAGTTTAGGAGAGGGGACAACGGTCCGAATCAGTTTCCCCAAGGCATTTCAAAACCAGGAAAATAACTCAGTGTGAGATCGAAGACGTTTTTCCAGCAGGCATCGGCTCGAATCACACCGGAAAGGAGGGACATCATGAACGGAGCAAAAGTGAAGGTTCTTATTATTGACGATGATCCTGATTTCGTCCAGTCCTCCGGCATTGTTTTGAAAACCGCTGGGTACGAGGTCGTGGAGGCGCTGAGCGGAAAAGAGGGCCTGGAGAAATCGAACTCGCACAAACCCGATCTCTACATTATCGACCTGATGATGGAAACCTACAGCGAAGGGGCAAATGTGGTTCGCGCCCTGGTGGAGAATGAAGAAACCAGGGACAAGCCCAGGATCATGATTACGTCCGTTGATCTCAAAGGCCCCTGGGCTGCGCATTCACAGGATGATAGCCTGGCATGCGACTTTATCCTTCAAAAACCGGTCGCCCCTGCCGAGTTGCTGGATTATGTCAATCGGGCGTTGAAACAACAATAATATGTTCGTTGCCGCGGAAAAATGCCCCGGGGAAAATGGGCACCGGGCCTTTTTGCCCATTTACCGGTTAAAAAGGCGTTTTCGACGGCGGAGCCGGCATCATGAGGAACCTGGTATTAGAAAAAAGGTTCATCAACTTCTATGAATCCCTTTCATTTCCCATTGTCGTTTTCGATACCGACAAGCAAACGATAAACGCCAACGGCGTATTTCTCGAAAGGTACGGCCTGAAGAAAGAGGATATCTTACGGAAGCGATGCCACCACATCTTTTTTAACTCCAATAATCCTTGTCCTCCCGCCAATTGTCAGTGGGATCTCCTTTTTTCCGTGAAAATGCCCGTCCGTCGAACCGTTAAAAGCGTGCGACCGGACGGATCGGTTATACATGAGGATCTGGTCTTTTCCCCTGTCCTGAATGACTCTGGAGAAGTGGATTACATTGTCGCGACCGTGGAAGACATTACCCGATCCAAGCACATGGAAGCCGATCTGAAAAAAACCAATGAGTTCCTTGAAAATATCATCAACAGTTCGGTTAACGCGATTGTCGTCGCCGACATGAGGGGAGAGATCATCCTGATGAATGACAGCGCCCGGAAATTGTTCGGGCTGGAAGGCGAAACGCGCCCTAAAAAAATCTTTGCCTCCAAACGCTATCCCCCGGGAGAGGCAAAGATCATCATGGAAAAATTGCGGGGGCCCCGGTTTGGGGGAATCGGCAAATTGAACCCCATCGAGACAAATGTGCTTGATGAAACCGGCCGGGAAATACCCGTGGAAATGACCGCATCCATTGTTTATCAGGATGGGCGGGAAGCCGCTACAATGGCCATCTTCAAAGATCTGCGACCAGGAATTGAAGAGGAAAAGAAGCGGGAGTCGGCAAGAATGCAACTGGTTCAGTCCGACAAACTGGCCTCTATCGGAAGGTTGGCCGCGGGCGTCGCCCATGAAATCAATAATCCTCTGGCCGGAATTTTCATGTACGCAAACCTTGCTCTGGAGGAAATTCATGAAGACAATGACGTTTATGAAAATCTCCAAAAAGTCCTCGCCCAAGCGGAACGCTGCAAAAAAATAGTGAGAGGACTTCTGGATTTTTCCAGACGGCACGAGCCCCAAATCGAAACGCTGAACATGAACGACATCATAGAAGAGATCGTGTCGCTGGTGGCTAACCAGACCTTGTTCCGGAACATAAAGATTCAAAAAGAACTCGATGCCGATCTGCGGCCGATGCAGGGTGACAAATCGCAGCTTCAGCAGGTCTTCATCAATTTTACCTTAAATGCCGCCGAGGCAATGGAGGGCAAGGGGCATTTAATCATCAAGACCTCTGTAAGAAATGGCCTGATTGAGATAAAATTTACCGATACCGGCAGCGGGATTCGTCCTGAACACAAAGAACGGATCTTCGAACCCTTCTTCACCACAAAATCGGAAAAAAACGGAACCGGGCTGGGGCTGTCCGTCAGCTATGGCATCATCACCAGGCACGGGGGCGCCGTTTCCGTGAAAAGCCGGGTCAACAGTGGAACTACTTTTACCCTGAGCTTTCCCGTAGCCGGAGAATAAAGATCCTGTCCGAAGGCTGATTTCAGATTTCCGCTTTTCCCTTAAGCGATTATAGGGTAAAACAGTGAGGCTCCTCCCGCTGAAAAAGGGGGGCGGGAAATCCCTCTTTTTCAAGGGGGGCTTTTTCGATCAGCATCGAACCGGCCGGCACACCCGGTTCATTATCGGCATAGCCGGACAACCATGACCCTCGCTACACGGGGGTTCTGCAAATGGAATAAATCTTTAGAAGGGGAGAACGCGGGTGAAAACAAACGATCATCTCGGATGCGGCGTGTTGAAAACGGGGCTGCTCGCGGCGTCCCTGGGCTTTTTTCTTTTCTTGACGGCAGCGGGCGCCATGGCAGGCCCATCATGGGAATGGCAGCACCCGAAGCCCGCGGGCGCATATATGCAGGCCGTCTGGGGCAGCGCCGGCAACCAGGCCTTTGCCGTGGGGCGCGCCGGCAACATCCTGCACTATAACGGCGTTTACTGGTCCGCCATGGACAGGGTGACGCGGGAGAGACTCAGCGGCGTGTGGGGCGCCTCGGACACGGACGTCTTTGCCGTGGGCGATGAAGGGACCATCCTTCACTACGACGGCATCCAATGGACGGCCATGAGCAGCGGCACCACGGAATGGCTTTACGGCGTCTGGGGAAGCTCCGGGACGGATGTATACGCCGTAGGGAATACGGGCGTCATTTTGCACTATGACGGGGTCTCCTGGTCACCCATGACCAGCGGGACCACTACCGCGCTTTACGGCATCTGGGGCGCCTCAGCGGGCAGTATTTTTGTCGCGGGCTGGGACGGTCTTATCCTTCACTATAACGGGACCGCCTGGTCCCCCATGGACAGTGGGACCACGGAACGGCTTTACGGCATCTGGGGCATAACCCATTACGGCGCCTCCGAGCTGGCGCCCACGCACATTGATGTATTTGCCGTGGGTTCCAGAGGAACCGTTGTCCATTACGACGGCGACGCTTGGACCCCAATGACCGCCGGGTCCACCAGCGTTCATTTCTCGGGGATCTGGGGCACCGGCCCGACCGATGTATACGCCGTAGGGAGTGCGGGCCTCGATGATGCGCCCGTCTTTCACTATGACGGCTCTGCCTGGTCTCATATGGCTACCGTGAATACGGCGCGGCTGAGCGGCGTCTGGGGCAGTTCGGCCAGCAACGTGTTCGCCGTGGGGACCGACGGCGCAATATTTCAATACAACGGCGCTGCCTGGACCGACATGCGTTCCTTCAGGACCCTCGAAAACATCAGCGAAAGCTGGGGAAGCTCCGAAACGGACATCTTCGCCGTGGGAACCGACGGCATCATCCTCCACTATGACGGCTTTACCTGGTCTCATATGGCCACCGTGGATACGGAGTGGCTGAGCGGCGTCTGGGGCAGCGCCCCGGACGACGTGTACGCCGTGGGATGGGCGGGCAGGATTTTTCATTATGACGGTGTATCATGGACCCAAATGGAAAGCGGCACCAACAATAGCTTATATGGCATTTGGGGGAGTAATTGGAGCAACATCTTCGCCGTGGGTGGCGCCGGGACCATCCTCCGCTTCGGGGGCGGCGGCTGGGTTGAAGAGTCCAGCGGGACGGACGAAACCCTGTATAGCGTGTGGGGCTCGTCCGGCACCAATGTCTATGCGGTGGGGCATTTCGGCACGATCCTGAAGTACTCCGGGGGCACTTGGCTGACCCTGTGGCCCGAAACGCGGAGCGAGCTTTTTGCGGTATGGGGCAGTTCCGCATCGGATGTCTTCGTGGTGGGCTGGGGCGGCGAAATTCTTCATTACGATGGAACGGATTGGGCCGAAATGGAAAGCGGCGCCACAAGGGAGCTTCACGGGGTCTGGGGCAGTTCTGCCGCGGACGTCTTCGCCGTGGGTCTGGGCGGCCATATCCTCCACTATGACGGGACCGCCTGGACGACCATGAACAGCGGGACCTCGAAAAACCTCATCGGGATGTGGGGCTGTGCTTCCAAAAAAGTCTGGGCCGTGGGATGGAGCGGCAACATCCTTCATTATTCGCAGCCATACCGGGACGGGTTGGCAGCGGACTTCGGGGCCTTGGGCACATGGTATTACGACGGCGCGGAATGGACGGGCGAGGCCACGCTCGATCCTGATGGGATCGAAGGCTGGTCCGGCGGGATCGCCATGGACTTCGGCGACCTGGGGCTGTGGAACTGGGACGGCATGGAATGGACCGGCGTTCCCGGCGCTAATGCCGAAGGCATGGCCGGATGGCTGGGCGGCCTTGCCGTGGATTTCGGCGACCTGGGGCTGTGGAACTGGGACGGCGCGGTGTGGACGGGCATTCCGGGCGCGAATGCGGAAGGTTTGGCCGGCTGGCGCGGAGGCATCGCCGGTGATTTCGGGGTTTATGGCCTGTGGAACTGGGACGGCGCCGCCTGGTCGGGCATTCCGGCCGCGGATGCCCAAGGCATGGCAGGCTGGAACGAAGGAATCGCCTTTGACTTCGGGAGTTGGGGGCTGTGGAGTTTTACCGGGACGCACTGGATCGGCGTGCCCGGCCCGGATGCGGAGATCCTGGCCGGATGGCCCGGGGGGATTGCCGCGGATTTCGGTGCAT
>JAFDKD010000692.1 GCA_019307165.1 Deltaproteobacteria bacterium
AACAAGTGATTGTATAGTTTCTCGATATCTGCGGTCACCGATAGATCCTGTCGGCCCGCACATACCACCGGGTTCCGGGTAAACGGGGAGCATACGATCTGATCATCGATGTATCTTATTGTTATTCCAATATATTAAAAGAAACAACTTGACAAAGCTTTCTTGTGGGCTAGGGAGTGACATTCTGTATATCACTCGAAAATAAGTATTATCCTGTTTTTAGGGAAAATCGACATGCGCTCTATTCCTTCCCCATTACAGGCCCAATTCGATAATCATCTGCGGAAGAGGGCGGTCCCCAAGGAGGACCATGGGCTGTTCAAAAAGTGGCTGCGCTACTACCTTGACTTCTGTGAGAAATATCAACTTCACGCGACAGAGAAAGAGAGCCTTCCTGCCTTTCTCGGCAAGTTGCGGGAAAAGAGACAAACGAAAGCCCAACAGCAGCAGCCGGCTTTCGCGATCAGGCTGTTCTACGAGATTTCAGACAAAAGCCCTCCCTCGAAAAGGCCGCCGCTGGACGCGGGCAGCCGCACCCCCCGTAAGGCCAACCACAAAGATGTGGAAACACGTCAGATCCATGAGGATTCCTCCGGACCTGGGGAGACCGGGGCGCGTCTCGCCAAACGATCAGCGGGTCTGGAGTTTTCGTTAGGTATCCGGTTTGATCGATTGATTGAGAGCCTACGTATACGAAAAGGGAAGGGCGCGGTTGCAAGTTGCGGTTATAGGTAGACATAATAATGCGTTTAAATAGTTTATTTTACGCCATTATGGTGGGGATGTCAAGGTTTGATTGAAATGGGTATTGTTGATCAAAATAGTGGGAAATATTTGATATGGTTGTAGGGGTTGGAAAGCCTCTCACACAGAGGAGGACTTTCTGTCTGAATTTAATCGCCGAATGTCGGTGCCATTCTGCCTTATTTCCTCAAGCAATCCTTCGCTTAAAAGAATCTGGTGCGCGTGCAAACATAGCTCGAAAACGGATTCGCAAAGTCCGCGGGCAGCAAATGCTGCAATGACGACGGTTGCATCAAGGACTATTTTCATGAAATTGCCTTGAAAACGTCCTCGTCCGTCAATAGACCTTGAGCCTCGGCAAAGGGAAGGACCTTCCTTCGTACCGCTCGAAACCTCTCTACCGCAACATAACGCCGAATCGATTCTCGCACGACCTCGCTAACCGGTTTCTTCTGCTGACGGCTGATTTTCTGGAGGTCGGCCCTCAATTCTTCCGGTATTCTAATTGTTAATGTGTTCATGTAAGACAATTTAGCACGAACTCAGCTTGATGTCAATTCCTATGGAAGGGAGGCCATGAAAATAGTTCTCTCTATACACAGCGTCACAACAAATTGCGAATCGCTTGTTAAGATCGCTGGCGATAGAGCTATTTTGAAAGACTGTATTCTGTAAACCGCTGTGTATGTATGCGCAAGGATTTAGGTCGTTATAAATAAACCAGTTGCGACAGGCCTTCGGCCTAAAAAACAGGTTTCAAGGAGCCAAGGGGTCGAGGGGTAAGGGGTTCTTTCAATGGCTGGTGACCTTGATATAAATCGGTTCAGCAGGCGAATCGTCCCGTTCGGATTTCTGCTTCAAACGCGTGGATTCGTAGCACCCTTGAGCCCTTGAATCCTTGACCCCTCGGCCCCTGTTTTTTATTTCGTAATCACCGTTTCCGGCAGCTTCCGCGTCAGGATGTCCACGGCCTCATCCACCATTTCCTCCAGCACCTGCTTGGCCGGCTTGATCTCGTCGATGATGCCCGAAATCTGACCCGCAAGGCCGCCCACGAATTCGAGTTTGTCGGCCTTCAGGAAACTCCAGAGGAGCGCCGAACTGATCAGCACCTGGTTGGGAAAGGGGAGGGGGTCCAGACCTGATTCCTCCCACAAACGGTGATATTTGTTGAGGCTGGCCCGCAGGGTCTTTCCCGTATAGGCCGTGCTCACCCGGGTGCCTTCGTCCGGGGAATCCAGTATACGCTGCTTGTTGGCTTCATGGGCGCCGCCCTCTTTCGTGGCCAGGAAGCGGGTCCCCACCCAGACGCCGATGCATCCCATGGCCAGAGAGGCGGCCAGTCCCCGGCCGTCGCCGATGCCGCCCGCGGCCAGGACGGGCACGTCTCCGGCCGCGTCAATGGCTGCCGGGAGCAGGGCCATGGTCCCGATTCTGCCCGTGTGTCCCCCGCCTTCATGGCCCTGAGCCACGAGGAGATCCACGCCCGACTGGGTGATCCGGCGGGCGTTCTTGGTGTTTCCCGTGATGCCCAGGACTTTCATGCCCACGGCGTGGGCGTCTTCCACCATGAAGCCAGGATTGCCGAGCCCGGCCGCAAACAGGGGGATCTTTTCCTCGATGCACACCTGAATGGCCTCCTTGGGGTGCATGGTGGTGGTGTTGAGCTTGAGCGTCACGTCCGTGTCCGGCAGTTCCAGTTCTTCCTTGACCTTTTTGAGCCACTCCTTGTGGGCCTCGGGCAATGCCTCCAGGACGTCGTTGAGCGGCATTTCTTTCACGTCGTCTTTGCCCATGGGACTGTCCTGGGCCAGCCGCGGAGGCAGGAGGAGGTCGACCCCGTAAGGCTTGTCGGTCAGTTTCTTGATCTCCCGGATGGCGTCCCTGAGTTCGTCCACCGTGAACCCGCTGCCGCCCAGCACGCCCATGCCGCCGGCCTCGGACACGGCGACCACCAGTTCCACCGGCGCACCGGTCGTTTCCCCGATCAGGGTGGGGCCCATGCCCGCGCTCAGGATGGGGTATTCGATGCCCAGCATGTCACACAGTTTTGTTCTCAATACGCGTTTTCCCATGAAT
>JAFDKD010000100.1 GCA_019307165.1 Deltaproteobacteria bacterium
TGATGAAGGTATGACTTGACAACAATGAAAAAATGAAATAGATTAACTATATCTAAGATATTAATATCAATAGAAAAAACAGGTTTTGCTACGCACAGCAACCCAATATCTGCACACACCCTGGATTGCAGATTAATTGAGAGTACCTCAGGAATCCACGCCTTGTTAAAAGCTGTGGTTTCACTTGGCAGGCGGCAATGACGAAAGGGCAGCGGTGTCGCGTGGATATCTGTAATATTGGAGGCTCACTCCGGTCAAAATATAATCTTAACTAAATCCATTCCTTACTCCCTGAGCCATCGAAGATCTTCCCGGGATTCAGTATCCCCTTCGGGTCGAACGCCTTCTTGATCCGTTGCATCAGTTCAAGCCCGGCCCGGGGGATTTCCATCTCCAGATAAGGCGCCTTGGTGATGCCGATGCCGTGTTCGCCCGTGATGGTGCCGCCCAGGGCAAGCACTTTCTCAAAGACCTTCTCCACCACATCGTGGGCCTTTTCCAGTTCCTCCGGGTCTGATTTATCCAGCATGATGTTCACGTGAATATTTCCGTCCCCCGCATGACCGAATGCAGGAATGGGAAGCCCGTAACGCCGGCTTAAGGCTTCAAGGTGGGACACCAATTCCGGCATCCTGGTCCTGGGAACCACCACGTCTTCGCTGATTTTGTGGGGTCTGCACTTGTAAAGAGAGGGGGAAAGCTTCCGGCGGGCCTCCCACAGCCGATCGACCGCCTCGCCGCCCGATGCCGATTCGAACCCCAGCGCACGCCCCTCTTCGCACACACGCCGAATCATGTCGGCCGAGCGCGCCACCGCGGCCTCGTCTCCGTCGACTTCCATGAGCAGCAGGGCCCCCGTTCGCGGAGGGATCGGAAATTCGATTTCATCCTTCACCGCGTCCACGCAAATCCGGTCCATCAATTCCAGTACGGTGGGAATGATGCGGTTTGCGATGATCCGGGAAACGATCCGCACGGCCGAGGATACGTCCGGAAAAAAAGCGATCATGGTCCGGTTCGTCTCCGGCTTTGGGAGAAGCCTCAGTGTGATGTCCGTAATCACCGCGAGCGTGCCTTCCGACCCGATGACAAGCCGGGTCAGGTCGTAGCCGGCCACGCCTTTGGCCGTTTCCACCCCCACCTTCAGGATCTCGCCCGTGGGAATCACCATGGTCAGACCCAGGACATAGTCTCTGGTCACGCCGTATTTAACGGCCCGCAGTCCGCCGGCGCATTCGGCGACATTGCCGCCGATGGTGGATATGTCGCTGCTTGCCGGATCCGGGGGATAAAACAGGCCCAGTTCTTCCGCCGCCGCCTGCAGGCGCCCCGTGATAACGCCCGTCTCCACTTTTGCGACGAGATTATCCGGATCGATGGACAGGATGCGGTCGAAACGGTCCATGGCCAGCACGAGTCCCCCCCGCACCGGCAGGGCGCCTCCGCTCATTCCGCTCCCGGCGCCTCTGGGAATCACGGGGAATCCCTCCCGTGTCGCCAGTTGGAGAATTTTGGACACCTCGTCCGCAGTGCCGGGAAAGGCCGCCGCATCGGGGGCATACACCAACTTGGTGGCGTCGCTGCCGTACGCCTCCAGGTCGTTCGTCCTGGTGATCAGGTGCGCCGGACCGACCACTTCCGAGATGTTCCTGAGGTCAGCTTCTGAAATCATTCGGTTACTGGGTTTCGTTGTCTTAGGGCGTGCTCGAGGGTCGCGCGATCCATGAATTTCAGATCGGCCCCCATAGGAACGCCCAAGGCAATGCGGGTGATGGCGAGATCCGGGTATTTTTCGGACAGGAGTTTGACCAGGAACGAGGCGGTCGCCTCCCCTTCCATGGTCGGATTGGTGGCAAGGATGACTTCCCTGACCGGCTCCCGCGGAATTCGGTTCAGGAGTTCCCCGATTCTGAGGTCTTCCGGGCCGATCCCGTCCAGAGGCGAAAGCACGCCATGAAGCACATGGTATCTGCCTTTGAAATGTCCCGAGTCCTCCAAGGCGAGCTGATCGTCGGGGCTTTCAACCACGCAGATTGTCCCCCCTGCCCGGTGCTCGTTGCGGCAGATGGGGCAAGGGTCATCATCGGTCAGATTGAAGCACACGGAACAGAACCGAATCTTTTCCTTGACCTCCTGAAGGCTTCGAGCCAGTCCCAGCGCCAGGTCCTTGTTGCTCCTCAAAATGTGGAGCGCCATGCGAGCGGCCGATTTCTGCCCGATGCCGGGGAGCTTGGCGAACTGCTCGATCAAATTTTCAAGCGATGGCGGATAAATACCCATGGGTGCAAACCTGTTGGAAAACTATTTCAAGCTACAAAAAGAAGACTTGTGTGCGTCCAAAAAGGCGTACGAAAAAGGCCAAGGGCACAGGGCTTAGGGCGCAGGGGAAAACCCTATTTTTCCTCAAACCAGACGAATCTGTTTCCTTGCGCCATGCACCATGCGCCCTCTGTTTACGTCGCAGTCCCGCGTCGCGGGACGCACGAGGCGGGAGGAGAACGCCCCTCATCGGAAAAAGGGCCATCTCGGAATCGGGTACTAGGTGATGCCGGGTATGCCCGGTATATTCAACCCCTTCGTCAACTTGCCCATCTCGTCGTTGACCATATTCTTGGCCCTGGTCATCCCGTCGTTCACCGCGGCCAGAATCAAATCCTGCAACATCTCCGCATCTTCCGGATCGATCACCTCACGTTCGATGTGGATGGAGACGATCTCCTGCCGGCCGTTGACCGTCACATTGACCATGCCCCCTCCGGCGGAAGCATCAACGGTCTGTTCTCCCAGTTCTTCCTGAAGCTTGGCCATTTTCGTCTGAAGCTGCTGGGCCTGCTTCATCAGTTGTCCCATATTCGGCATGCCTTTCATGCATCATCCTCCTTCAATTTTCAGCCGCCTCCCGATCTCTCGGGACCGAGCCCTGCGTGGGCCGGCGCTACCTTATCTCTCCCTGAAACGTCTGGATGAGTTCCTGTACCTGGTGCGGCAACTCTGAATTTTCGGTTTCAACCGGTTCGGCGGGGGCCGTTTTCGGGGCCCCTTTCTTGGGCTGTCCCGGCTTTCCGTCAACTATCTTCAATTGGATGTCTTTCCCGAAATAATCACGACAGTAGTCTGTCAGTCGGCCGTGGCGCTCCTTGTCGTCGAAATAGGTCGAGGAAAAGGGCTGGTCGCCTCGGGCGATTTCGAGCGTCTCTCCCTGCAGCCCCTGAAACGTCCATTCCCTGAGGACATTCACCATGCCGTTGGCGTTTTCCGATAGAAAATCGAGAAATCCCTCCCAGTCTCCGGGTGCGTCCTCCGGTTCCGTCGGCGCTTCCACAGGGGGGGAAGCGTCCGCGGCTTTCTCCCAGCGAGCCCCGGGCTCCGAGACCAGATCGGACCTTTCAGCACGGCAAGCGCCGGGCGGCGAATCCCCCAACCGTTTGTCCATATCCTCGAGCTTTTCGAGCAATTCGCCGAAAGAGGCAAACTCGCCGATCCGGCAAAGCTTGATCATGGTCGCCTCCAGAAGAACCCGGGGGTGGGTGGTGAATCGCAGGGACTCTTCCCGCGTGATCAGGAAATTGAGAAGGATCTGGAGCTTTTCCTGTCCGGCAAGCCCGGCCTGGGCCTTGAGTTCTTCGAGATCTTCCTCGGTCATGTCAAGCAGATATTTGTCCGACGAAATCAGGCTCACCAGGAGATTCCTGAACTGCTCCATGAGCGCCCGATAGAATTCCTTGATATCGTGGCCGAAATGGTAGATCCGCTCCACGATCTCCAGGCATTTGGCTGCGGACCCCTCGATAACGGCCCGCGACGACTGAAAAACGAGGTCGCGATCGATGATGCCCAGAATTTCGACGATGTGTTCGTCCGTCACCTCCGACCCGCTAAAGGACACCACCTGGTCCAGGAGGCTTTCCGCGTCGCGCATGCTCCCGTCCGCCTGCCTGGCCAGCAGCATGAGTCCGGAAGGACTGACCCGAACATCCTCTTCAGCGGTTACATGTTCGAGATGAGCGATGATCTTGACGATGGGTATTCGCTTGAAGTCGAATCGTTGGCAACGGGACAGGATGGTCACCGGCACCTTGTGGGATTCGGTGGTGGCGAAAATGAATTTGACGTGCGCGGGCGGCTCCTCCAACGTCTTGAGAAGGGCGTTGAAGGCCTGAAGGGTGAGCATGTGGACTTCGTCGATGATGTAGACCCGGTAACGATTGGCCGCGGGCATGTACTTGATGCTCTCGCGGAGGTCTCGGATCTCGTCGATGCCGCGGTTGGAGGCCCCGTCGATCTCCTGCACGTCCATGGACGAGCCGTCCGTGATTTCCCGGCAGGACTGGCACTGGCCGCACGGTTGCCCCGGCTCCCCCGCTACGCAGTTGATGGCCTTGGCCAGTATCCGGGCGACCGAAGTCTTGCCGACGCCCCTCGGGCCGGCAAACAGATAGGCATGGGACAAGCGGTCAGCCTTAATGGCATTGATCAGGGTCTGGGTGACATGCTCCTGGCCCACAACGTCTTCAAAACGCCTGGGCCGCCATTTCCGGGCCAGTACTTCATAGGTCATGATTCACCGCATGATGGCGCACAGGGTTATCGGCGCTCCGCGTCTTTCCCTCGGCCCGCCGTTGTTCGAGGTTGGAATCATTGCAGATGGAATAAATCTGGCGGAGAGAGAGGGATTCGAACCCTCGGTACCACTTGTGGTAGTACACGCGATTTCCAGTCGCGCTCCTTCAGCCGGCTCGGACATCTCTCCGCGTTGCTCGTTTTTACGGCACTCGGGCATGGCCGCCCGCTACCGCACCTGAAACCGCGGACAAGAGGCGGATAATCCTTGCACTCAGGTATTCGCAAGGCTTGAATTCTGCCAGAGCGGGAGGGGATTGTCAAGGATCGGAAGTGTCCCCGAGCAAAGGTAAAGAATTGCCGCCCATAGAGCAGGCCTCTTACCTCATCTGCGCTCAAAGCAAAGGTCTGAGGTTCGCCGCCATGCCGCATCTTCCGGCCAAAATCCACTCAAACGATCGCGGCAGTTCGATTCCCGCCCGCTTACCTCTTGATGTGTTGACATGAATAGTCCGGACGCTGTCAGCCGGGCAGCTCCGTCCCCTGGTTCATGATTTCCAGATATCCGGCATAGCTGAAAACCCGATTGCGCTTGCGAGAGGTCAGTTCCCGTACAATCCCCAAACGCTCCAGATGCCCCAGGCACTTGTTGACCGTGGCCGGAGTGATACCGGTTTTTTCCACCAACCAGTTGGAAGCCGTGATTGGACGACCCATCAGAGCCCGGTGCACCCGCAATGCTGACGCCGCCGCCCGGCCAAGACCACTGATTCTGTCTCGGTCTTCATTGGTAAGATCAACAAGTTGCCTGGCGGTGTCCACCGCCTGGGTGGTAGTGACAATGACCGCCTCGGCGAAGAAATCGAGCCAGGCTTCCCAGTCCCCGCTTAAACGAACCTCATTCAGCAGCTCGTAATAATATTGCCGGTGTGTTTTGAAATAGAGGCTCAGGTAGAGCATCGGCTCCCGAAGCATTTTTTGTTCGCACAACAGCAGCGTGATCAACAGGCGGCCCAGGCGGCCGTTGCCATCTAAAAACGGATGGATGGTTTCAAACTGCATATGGGCCAATGCGGCCTTGAGCAATGCAGGGGTGGGTTCCGGCTGGTCATGCAGAAACAACTCCAAATTGCCCATACAATCCAAAACCTGCTCAGCTGGTGGTGGAACAAAGGCCGCATTGCCGGGTCGGGTGCCGCCGATCCAATTCTGGGTTCTGCGAAATTCACCGGGGGTCTGGTTTGCACCCCGCCCCTTGGAAAGCAATACCCCATGCATTTCTTTAATCAGACGAAGAGACAAGGGAAACCCCTCGGCCAGTCGCTCCATCCCATAGTCCAGGGCAGCCACATAATTGCTGACCTCGCGGACATCGTCCAGCGGCACACCGGGCTCCATATCCAGTTCAAAAAGCAGGAGGTCAGAAAGCGATGACTGCGTCCCCTCGATCATGGAGGAAAGCACCGCCTCCTTGCGCACATACATATAGAGGAACAAAGAAATGTCCGGAAGGAAGGTCGAGATGCTATCCAGCCTCCCGAGAGCGAGTAGCGCCTGGTCGAACTTGCTGCGCAAATCCGACGTCCAATCGAGAGACGGGTTCGGCGGCAATGGGGCGGGGACAAAGGCCTGGGCGTTCTCGCCCACCGTTGATATTGTAACGTATTGTCCCTGGAGCTTTCGTTTCATCGCTTGATCATATCCTAAAATAAGACGCTTCGTTATTTTAATTTAATGCCAAATTCTAAAATAACGAAAAAGGAAACAGGCGTCAAGCGCTTTGGCTAAAATAGCGATCCCGATTATTTTATTTTAGGCCACCTTTCTAAAATAAGATGTATGGGAAAATGGGAAAATCCCGGCTCCCACACATTTCCCCGGACGAGCGTTCGATGTGACATTCGGGTTCTCAACAGGTGTCCCGTCTTCGCTGCTGCGCAGCTACGCCGCGGCAAGCAGGTGTCCCCGCCCAAGAACGGCGGGATCTTCGACAGGCCGCCTCTGGCCAGATTCATCAGCCTGTCCCTGGTCATGACCTGATTGGGATGCCGCATCAGCGCATCCAGGATTCTGAATTCCGTGGTGGACAGCAAAACCTTCCTATCGCCCACCAGGACCGACTGACGCGCCGGGTCCAGCGCCAGCCCCCCCGCCCTCACCACGTCGTCCCCATGCCCCGCCGGGCCTTCCTCGCTTGCCGCCCTGCGTAGAACGGCCTTGATCCGCGCCAGCAGTTCCCTGGGATTGAACGGTTTGGGAAGATAATCATCCGCTCCCAGTTCCAGCCCGACGATGCGGTCGGTATCCTCGCCCCTGGCCGTAAGCATGATCACGGGGACCCCCGATTCGGTTCTGATGTCCCTGAGGACTTCCAGGCCGTCCTTGCCCGGAAGCATAATGTCCAGGATCACCATATCCGGGGATTTTGATCGAATCATTTCAACCGCGCCGGACCCGTCCGGCAATGCCAGGATCCGGTAGCCGTACTCCTCCAGATATTCCTTGAGAAGGTTCCTGAGCTTGACGTCATCATCCACCACCAAAATCGCTTTGTCCATAGCTGTCGTCCTTTTTTACAAAGTTTTACATTTTTTAACATTTTTTAAGATTACCAACAAACTTTCTTTTCAATTTGGGTTTATCTTGGCTGCAAACATCAAGGGAAAAACCTCAACGAACTCACCCCAAAATGAAAGGAGGCAAACAATGAGCAGGAAGAAAAAGTACATCGGCATCGGCACGGCGGTATTGGCACTCGGCATCCTGGCAACAATGGGTTTCACCATGGCGGGCAGCGGTTTCGCGGGTCCCTGGGCGCACGCGGGCCTTTTCCGGCATGGGTGTCCCGGGAAATTCGGCGGCCATTTCATGAAGGCCATGATCCTGTCACACGTAGACGACATGGCGGAAACCTTGGCGCTCACGGAAGATCAGAATGGGAAATTTGAAGAGATCAGGGATCAATTGGAAAACAACATTGATCTGGGGAGGGAGAAGCGAAGGGCATTTTTCGATACCATGAAGGCGGAAATCAACTCTCCCGAGCCTGACATGACGGCACTGGTGGGGATGGCAAAGGGAAAGATAAATGAGATCCCGAATCATGTGTCCGCTAATCTGGATCTCTTCCTGGACTTCTGCAACATCCTGGACGAGAACCAGAAGGCGCAGCTGGTCGATATGTTTCGGGATCGTTTTGAGAAATGCGAGAGTTGATAGAGAAAGGTATATAACCACGAAATACACGAAAAACACGAAAAAATTCTTAACCACGGATTACACAGATCACACGGATAACACACAGAAAATGCATTAGACAGGATAACAGGATTAACAGGATTAAGAACATATCTCGCGCAAAGTCGCAAAGAAGAGCACTGCCGGATTTTTCTCTGTGATCTCTGTGGCTCTGTGTGAGATATCTTTTGGCGATCTTGGTGTCTTGAGTGAGCTGTAACGAAATGAAGGCAAGCCCCGCCAAACAACGGCAGGATCCCCGGCACGCTCCGACAAATCTAATCGTGGAAGAAACTCGCTTTCATGACAAAAAACACGCCCCGTTACATGTCCCGGT
>JAFDKD010000693.1 GCA_019307165.1 Deltaproteobacteria bacterium
CCGATAGGAACAGCTCCCAATGCCTTGTACATGGTTGCCATGGCAGTTCCGGAGGTACGCATTTTCAGCCCCTTGTAATCGTCAACTGTTGTAATAGCCTTGTCGCGGCGTCCGATCAAACTGGTCCCAAATGACCATGCGGCAAGCAACTTGCTGTTGAAATACTTTTCGAATTCGGCAGAAGCTATCTCGCGAGTCCTGGGGTTATCAAGAAATCTGTAATAATGTTCATAGCTTTCCCAGCAACCCATAGCGCCAAAAGATCCGACAAACTCAAGTACCGGTGAACGGCGACCGACCAGGGCCACATGCATAAGGCCGATATCGATCTGATTCTTTGAGATGGCCGGCATGATGGATTTCGCATTGTACAGAGATCCTGCCCCATAGTGCTTGATGTTTATTCTGCCACCGGTTTTTTCAGCCACACCCTCTACGAACTTCTGGGCGGCTATTTCATGGTTGCTTTTTGGAGGTGTGGTGGTGGCAAAAGTCAGGCTGCCCTCACCTGCGATGGCACAATCCGAACCAGTCACGACCAGCAACATGGAGATGAATGAGAAAAATGCGACACAGACAATTTTTAAATGTTTCATTTTGTCCTCCTTCAACAGAATACCCTGGAGTCTGTTGTATTAGGATTGAAAATAACTGCGCTCCAGGGAGCGCAGGCGATCAAGACCGATCAAACGATTGAACTCTTCAAAGGAGACCATCTTATTGCTGAAACCAGCAGTGGTCCCGTTGGCGGCAATTTCAGTCATCAGGTCTCCCACAACCTTTGCTACTGCATATGTGGCGGCCACTGGAAAGACTACCACGCTGTAACCGATCTCCTCCAACTCTGTGCCAGAGAGTAAAGGCGACTTTCCCCCCTCTATGTTGTTGGCCAAAGTGGGGGCATCTACCTGTGCTGTAATCGCCCGCATCTGTTCCACAGAGGCGGGAGCCTCCACAAAGAGAAGATCCGCACCGGCCTGACGAAACAGATTGGCTCTTTCAACGGCATCTTCCAGACCATTAACAGCCAGGGCATCGGTGCGGGCCATAATAACGAAATCATCGTCAACCCTGGCATCTACTGCGGCTTTGACCTTGGCGATCATTTCCTGTTTTTCGATGACCTGTTTATCAAGCATATGGCCGCATCGTTTGGGAAAAACCTGATCCTCAATGAACATCCCTGCCGCTCCAGCCCTTTCAATTTCCTTAACCGTACGGCGAACGTTGAGCACACCGCCATGTCCGGTGTCGCCGTCTGCAAAGACCGGGATGTCTACGACGTCAACGATTCGGTGAATACAGTCGACCATTTCGGTCAAGGTTAAAAAGGATAGATCCGGCTGGCCTAAGAGTGAGGCACTGGCCGAGTAGCCGCCGATAGTCACCGCCTTAAATCCGGCCTGTTCCACGATTCTCGCCGTAAGTGCGTCGTGGGCGCCAGGCATAACCAGTATGGAGTCCTCAAGGATGTACTTTCTGAGTAAGCTTGTTCTTTTCACTTTTTGGTATTCCTTTGTTTGCTAAAAGTAAACATGGTGGGCAAAAAAAATCACTCTCCGCGTAAGGGATTGCAAAAAACCACCAGCACCCGGGCCGGCTTTGGGCCAATGCTGCTGGCCATGTGAGGACGGTCGGAATCAAAATACATCGCATCACCAGCTTGAACAATATATGTCTGACCGTCGTAGTAAAATTCATGCGTTCCTTCCAGGACAAACGCCAGTTCCTGACCTTCATGCATAAGAGGTTTGGGACTAAACTGCTTGCTAACAGTGACTATGTAGGGATCCATGAATCGGTTCGATTTGTTGAATGAAAAAGATTCATAAACCGAATCAGGCGCTGCTCCTGTGTGGGTGATGGGCTGACGCTCTCCTGCTTTAACCAGGGAAAACTTCTTTTGTTCCCACTTAGGAGCCTCCCCGGTTATGAGAGAGACACCGCTTATGTCTAAGCCAAAGGCTATTTTGGTCAAAGTTCCGAGGGTCGGAGTCTTGTCCCCGTTTTCTATCTGGGATAAATACCCCTTGGACAGACCAGTGGCATTGGCCAGTTGTTCCAGTGTCCAGCCACGTTCAATTCTTTTAGCTCTAATCCGGCCGGCAATAGCTTCTTCCAGGACACGACCTTGTTTTTCAACTTGTGTTTGATCCATGGTAATGTTATGTTTACTATTAGCAAACATGGAAGTCAAGGAGTTTGTTTATTGAAGGGAGCGGAAGAAAAGAAGGTTCGAAAGGTAAGCAGGAAACCCGTACACATGAAATCGGCATGCTACCCAATAACAGCACGTTTCTAATAAGTTATGGCATTTGAGAGATTCGGATATAGCCAATTTTTTAAATACAGTAGCGGTGTAGCCGCGTTTTATGAAATCGCGCCAGGCGAGATTATTCCATATTTCTGTAATAATGATGGCGTTTGACTTTCAGAGGGCTACACAGGTTACACATCCCAGACAGTTTTGAGGTCGTGTCGGGTATGCCTTGTGTGACATGTCAAAGACATTAACCGGGCACATCTTTACACACTCCTCGCACCCGTCACATTTATCCGCATCAATATATACCAGATAGACTTCAAAAGTCTTATATCGTTTTCCCATCCCACTTATCGTCTATCAACTCGGTCAAAACACCATTGAGTTTTTTAGGATGAATAAAGGCAAATTCGCAATTACGGAAGGGTCTTGCGATTTCCCCGGTTGGAGCCGGTATGAACGGATAATCCTTGGCTTTCAACTCATCAATGGCCTCCCGGGTGTTGTCCACATTAAAGCTGATAAGCATGACACCCTCACCGTTCTTCTCGATAAATT
>JAFDKD010000694.1 GCA_019307165.1 Deltaproteobacteria bacterium
GGCACGTTCAGCCGCCTCCAGTGCCCTCGATGCCCGAACCTCAGCGTCATGGGCCTTCTTCTGGGCTTCCGACAGGGCGTCGAACGCGGCGGCCATCTCGCTGATTTCGCCTTCCTCCGGTTCGGCAACCAGGCTGATGTCCCCGGTGGCCAGCACCATCGCGACGACCCCCAGACGGGGCAGCAGGTCTTCCATAGAAATCCCGTAAGGCCCCATGATCCGGTTTCCCTTTAGTTGAAACGGGAGCAGCACCAGGGAGGCCCCGGCCGACTGCGCCTCCACTGCGAGGGGATCGAGATCCTTTAAAACGGTCACTTCCGCCTCGATGCGGGCATCGTCAAGGAAACGCCTAAGCTCATCCTCCGTGCCGTGCATCCTGTCCGCGAACAGGCGGATCCCGGCTTTGCTCCAGACCGGATCCCGCTTCATCAGGTAGGCGAGCAGGAGCATCAATTGGCTGGTTGCCGGATCGCCCCACCACACATGGATTTGCCGCTCCTCTATGTCATCGGTTTCCGGCGATTCCCATGTTTCGTCCTTGGGGTCCAGGATTACCAGGTTACAGTCCAGGCGGAACGCCATCCGGAGGTTGCTCCCATAGGCAAGATCGCGCAACCCGGGGATGCCTTTGCCCTGCCGGTCCTGCCAGTTGATCAGGATGGTATTCGCCTTGAGCGGGCCGATGCCGAAGGATTGAACCAGGGTTTCCATGCCGGCTCGCACGTCCTGCGCCGTTACCGCCAGGGGAAAGGCATCAATGCCCAGGGTATGGATGACAGAGGCAAGGTCGGCTTCCGCTTCCTCGCGGGGCCGGGCCGTCTTGAGCCCGCTCCCTTCCAGGACCCGCACCGCCGTGGTCAGACCGCTGCGGCCTTGAATCCAGGCCGCGAAACGAAGAAGGGAAATTCGCCGTGTCTCATCCTTGACAAAGGCCAGTATCTGAGGGCGCCAGTTCCTGGGGTGTTCCGGTTCGGCCGTGGCGGCCAGCAGGTTTTCCCGCACCTGTTGAAGGTGGTAGGACCGGCGGCTGTCCGCCCATCGCGCAGGTCCGGCGCTCTGGCCGAGGTACTGATAAATGGCGAAAAGGACGCTGATGGCCACCACGGCGGCAATGGGATCGATGGCGAGCATGGCGCCCAGACATGCCAGAAACCCCAGCAGGCTCAGGCGGTAATCGAACCAGCGGAACCTGGGTCGAAATGAAGGACTGGCCGCGCGCGCCTCGAAAAAAGTGGCGTAATTGAGCAGCCCGTAGGAGATGAGAAAAAACATGGAGACAACGGGGGCAATCACGTTGAGGTTCCCGAGGGCGATGGTGCCGTAAGCGATTGCCAGAGACAGGATGACCCCTCTCCTTGGATTGTTGCCGGGCCCGTACCCTTTGGCAAAGGGCTCAAGAAACAAGAAAACCCGGTCGGCGGAGAGGGACTGGAGAATGCGCGGCGCCCCGAGAAACGATGCCATGGCCGATGAAAGGGTTGCCGCAACCACGCCGGCATCGATAAGGATCCCGAAGCGCGCCGCTTGCTTCATGGCCGTGTAATCGCCGGCCAGCACCGGCCCCGGAAGGGCGCCCGCAAAAACCACGGCCACCCCGAAGTAGACCGCAATCGAGATGCCCACGGCGCAGAAGGTCCCGAGCGGCAGGCTCTTACCGGGGTCTTTGAGGTCGCCGGACATGCTGACCCCCTGAGTAAACCCGGTTACCGCGGGGAATAAAATGGCGAACAGCACCCAGAACCCGGGCGCCCCGGCCGGCCCGGTCCAGTTTCCGGCCATAATGGCGGGGTTCCAATGGGCCAGGCCTCCCCAGAAAAAGGAAACCAGGGCCAGCCCCAGGAGCGACATGACCACGTACTGGAACCGGGTGGCCCAATCCCGGCCGAGCCAGGCGAAAATGAACAGAAATGAAACAGCCCCGGCGGCCACGAGCCTTGGCGAAAGCCGGGAAAAGGCAGGCAAGACCCCGGTGAGCGCTTCACCGAAACCGATGCAGTAAAAGGCAATGGAGACGGCCTGGGCAAGGAACAAAACAATGCCGATGGCGCCACCGTACCGAACGCCCAATGTCCGGGAAATGAGATAATAGTCGCCGCCCCCCTTGACATTCAGGTTCGTGGCGATGGCGGAAAGCGAAATGCTGGTGAGAACGGAAATGCCGTTTGCCGCCGCGATGATTAACAGGGCCTTTCCCAGTCCCGCATTTCCAACCACATAACCCATGCGGAGGAAAAGGATGATGCCGAGGATCGTGAGAACGCTTGGGGTAAAGACCCCGGCAAACGTACCCAGATTTCCTACGGACGGTTGAACGCTGTCTTCTATGCCGGCGGTGGGGTGTGCCATAGACTTTCCATTTTCAGAGAAAATATCGAATAACGAATATCGAACAAGGAATTTCGAAGTGACCAGGAACAGGGAACGGAACCATTACTTAATCTGCTAATCCTTTAATCCTCACAATCCGCTCACCATTTTTTAATTTTACGTCATCGAAAATCCTTTTGCAATTGATCGGTTTGAATCACGGACGGTGTTTTGTTATGATCTGCATTCGATATTCGATATTTATGGTTATGGTCCTTTTCTTGAAGTTTCCCGATCGATTAGACTTGTCGGAGCGTAGCGGAGATCCCGCCGTCGTTGGGCGGGGCCGCCCCCTTTGCCAAGAGCGGCGGTCTTGCCGATGTCGCCGGTTCGCTTCCCTCCGCCTTGAAGCGCTACGGCGCCGATGTTCGTCTGGTCCTGCCCCTTTACACCGCCGTAAGACACGGCGAGTTTGCCTTGAAACCCCTGATTCGCGATTTGGAGGTTCCTCTGG
>JAFDKD010000695.1 GCA_019307165.1 Deltaproteobacteria bacterium
CAAATGCGCCACTGCTTCGGTTTTTTGAAGGAGTTGATCGCCTTCTCCATCGCCAAACTCGAACGACATATCGAAGTTTGCCGGGACACGGGGCCGGACCAGGCGCCCGATATTGAACTCGATCCGTACGATCCGGAAGGCTTCGAGGTCATTGCTCGAAACGGCAGCAACGCCAATTATATGAGAGATGACCATACCTTGAAGTACACCGGAACGTCCTTCCGGGATTAAAGATTCCTTTAATTGAGGACACGATCATGAAAGTGAGGGTCCACCAGACAAGCCCGGCGCTCCTCGACGTCAAGGCCAACCTTGAAGAGGTCATCGAAAAAATCCGCAAAGGCGGCGAAGAGGGTGTCGATCTTGCCGTATTCCCCGAGTTGGCCCTGACCGGCTATTTTGTGGGACAGCGTTACCATGAAGTCTCTCTGACTATGGATTCAAGGGAAATAAAGACAATTGCCGAGGCCACCAGAGGGACCGCGGCCGTCGTCGGGTTCATTGAAGAGTCGCCGGCCATGAATTTTTATAACTCTGCTCTTGTGGCAGTGGACGGCGTCATCGCGTTTGCCTACCGAAAACTGAACCTGCCCAATTACGGCGTGTTTGAAGAGCGCAAGTTTTTCGCGTCGGGCAAATTCCTGCCCGTGTTCAAATTGCATGGCTTCACCCTGGCCGTATTCATATGCAATGACCTGTGGCACCCATCGCTGCCCTATCTGGGCGTGACACAAAAGGCCGACATTTTCATAACCCTGTTCAACTCGTCCGAAGGCTCCATGGGCGATGAGTTCAGCAACATCAATACGTGGGGTATAATCAACACTTTTTATTCAAGAATCTTTGGCGTCTACAATATCTGCGCAAACCGCGTGGGCGAAGAGGGCTTGAATGTGAATCCCATCTTGAAAAACGCGGATTCGGATGGAAACGTCGTTTCTTTAACGCAGGATGTCAAGTGTGACAGGCAAACATACCATTTCTGGGGCGGCAGCGAGATTATTAACCCCTACGGAAAATCCATTGCCAAGGCGCCGTTGCACGAAACCGCCGCGATCGAGGCTGAAATCGCGAGAGACCTGCTACGCCGCAAGAAGGTCCTTCTGCCCTACCTGCGTAATGATGATCCGTACTTCACTCACAGGGAACTGGAGCGGATTCTGTACGGGAAGTGAGTTTCCAGCCGGAAAGATAGGCTGAGGTTAAGGAAAAGAAAGGTTAAGGTTGAGGCTGAGGTTGAGGAAAAGAAAGGTTAAGGCTGAAAAGACAGGCCGAGGCTGAGGTTAAGGTTGAGCAACAGATTGACGCTTGTGTTTTCCTTTTCTCAACCTGGACCTTACCCTGAACCTGGCGAAGCCACTCTCAACCTGGCGAAGCCACGGCCCGCATTTCCGGAACGGCACAGCCAGATAACTCTGACCCCCGCTACACGGGATCTTCGACTGGCCAGAGGACCAGGTTTTGCAGATGGAATAAACATGACCACGCCCGCAGGACGTGGATTTCTACAAGGGATTAAAGCAGGATAACGATGGTCCCTCAAGCTGGAAAGGAGACTCAGACATGGCCTTAACAAATGAGTTGGCAAAACTGGATGCCGTCGGCCAGGCGGATCTGGTGCAAAAAGGGGAAGTGACGCCTCTGGAATTGGTGGAGGCCGCTATCGAACGCATCGATCGGGTCAATCCGAAGCTGAACGCGGTGGTCACGACCATGTTTGACGAGGCGCGCCAAACCGCCCGGGGCGATCTGCCGGACGGCCCCTTCAAGGGTGTGCCTTTTCTTTTGAAGGATCTTCTGGCCTATTATGCGGGCGTGCGCATGACACTCGGCTCCACGCTCATGAGCGCGTTCGTGCCGGACCACGACAGCGAACTGGTCAAACGGCTCAAGGCGGCCGGCCTGATCATCGTCGGCAAGACCAATACGCCCGAATTCGGCATTCTCCCCACCACTGAACCGCGCATTTTCGGCCCCACCCGGAACCCCTGGAACCTGGGCCGGACCACGGGCGGGTCCAGCGGCGGTTCGTCGGCGGCCGTGGCCGCGCGAATGGTGCCCATGGCCCATGCAAACGACGGGGGCGGGTCCATCCGGATCCCCGCATCCTGCTGCGGCCTGTTCGGACTCAAGCCGACACGGGGAAGAAACCCCCTGGGCCCCGATTTCGGCGACATCATGAGCGGCCTGGTCCATGAGCATGCGGTCGCCGTTTCCGTACGGGACAGCGCCGCGCTGCTGGATGCCACCTCAGGTCCCGACCTGGGAGACCCATACTGGGCGCCGCCGCCCCAGAGGCCTTTTCTCGAAGAAGTGGGCGTGGACCCGGGGAAGCTGCGCATCGCGTTTACCCTGAAGGGGCCCGACGACGGCATCGTCATCCATCCCGATTGCGTTGCCGCGGTCAAGGACGCGGCCGCCCTCTGCGAATCATTAGGGCATGAGGTGGTGGAGGCATCCCCGCCGATCAACCGCGAAATGGTGGTCAGGGCCTTTTCCGTGATATGGGCCGCTGGAAACGCGGCCACGCTGGACGGGATCGGCCACATGACCGGAAAGGCGGTGACGCCGGAGCAGGTGGAGCCGCTTACGTGGGCCTTGTGCGAAATGGGACGAACCCAAAAGGCGTCCGACTACCTCATGTCGGTTCAGGTCCTGCAGGGGGTCGGCAGGGATGTGGCCCGCTTCTTCAACGATGTTGACATCTGGCTGACGCCGACGCTGGCCGAGCCCCCGGTGCCGCTGGGGACGTTCGATTCGACGCCTGAAGACCCCATGGCGGGATTTACCCGCTCCGCGGCGTTCGTGCCGTTTAC
>JAFDKD010000696.1 GCA_019307165.1 Deltaproteobacteria bacterium
GGAAAAGAAGTCAAGAACGTGGCCTTTATCCAGTGCGCCGGATCAAGAGACGAAAATCATCTGCCCTATTGCTCGGGCATCTGCTGTCTGGTCTCCATGAAGCAGGCCCTATATATTCGGGAACAGCTGCCCGACTGTGATGCGACCATATTTTTCATCGATATTCGGGCGCTCGACAGGCTTGAGGATTTTTACAACAAGGTGAAGGAAGACGAGAAGATCACCTTTACCAAGAGCAAAATTGCGAACATCGCAGAGGACCCGGAAACGGGGGACCTGCTGCTGGAAGGGGAAAATACCAATACGGGCGAGCAGATTCGGGCGACGTTCGACATGGTGGTGCTGGCTACCGGCGGAAAATACCAATACGGGCGAGCAGATTCGGGCGACGTTCGACATGGTGGTGCTGGCTACCGGCATGGTGCCCAACCGTATCGAACTCGAATCGGCCGACGTGACCTGTGACGATTACGGGTTTTTGATGAATGATCCTGAAAAGGCCGGAATATACGGCGCCGGTGCTGTCAGAAGGCCGACCGATGTCGCAACGTGCGTTCAGGATGCCACAGCATCGGCCTTGAAGGCCATACAATCTATCGCGAGGAGGTAACCGATGGACAAAAAGACTGCACTCTATATATGCACCGGATGCGGCATCGGAGATGCCCTGGACATCGATAAACTGGCCGAAACGGCCTCGGATGAAGGCGGTATCCCCGAGTGTAAAAACCACTCGTTTCTCTGCGGCCGGGAGGGCATCGACCTGATCAAGCAGGACATCGAAGGCGAAGGGGTGAACACCATCCTTATCGCCGCCTGTTCCCTGCGGGTGAACTACGATGTTTTCGATTTCGGCCCCGACAAGATCGTGGAGCGGATAAACATCCGGGAACAGGTCGTCTGGTCCCAGCCCCCGGGTGAAGAGGACACCCAGATGCTGGCCGAGGATTATGTCCTCATGGGCGCTTCCAAGGCCAATGACACCGAACTGCCCGAACCCTTCAAAGCGGAGGAGGAGTACTCAAAAGACGTTTTGGTGGTGGGCGGCGGCCTGGCGGGCCTGACAGCGGCCCTGGAGACGGCCAAAGCGGGGTACCAGGCCATTGTCGTGGAGAAGGAAGCTGAACTGGGCGGCTGGCTTTCCAAGAACAGGCAGCGGATCACCGCGCCGTATAAGGAACTGGCCGATACCGGTATGGAGGAGTTGGTTTCGGCGGTTCAGGACAACCCCAAGATCAAGGTGTACACCGGCGCTTCGGTGGACAAAATCAGCGGGGGGCCGGGCATTTATGCCGTGGATATCAAGGCCAACGGGGACAGCGCCGGCGAAAGGGTCGGCGCCGTGGTTCAGGCCACCGGATGGACCCCCTATGACGCGGGTAAACTGGACCTCGGGTACGGCACATACCCCGACGTGATTACCAATGTGGAAATGGAGCAGATGGCCAAAGCGGGAAAAATCACCCGCCCGTCCGACGGAAGCGAGGCCAAGAACGTGCTGTTTATCCAATGCGCCGGGTCGCGCGACCCGGAACACCTGTCGTACTGCTCGTCGGTCTGCTGTCTGGTGTCCCTGAAGCAGGCGACCTATGTGAAGGAGCAGAATCCCGAAGCGGTCAACTATATTCTTTACAAGGACATGCGAACCGTGGGACAGGCGGAGGATTTCTACCGTAAGGCCCAGCTGGACGGCAACATCTTCATCCGCGGCAGCGCTTCCAGCGTTGGGGAGGCAGGCGGCAAGCTCTTTGTGGAGGCCGATGACGAACTCCTGGGCGAAAAGGTAAAGTTGGAGGACCTGGATCTGGTGGTGCTGGCCGTGGGGATGGTGCCGGCTTCCCGGCCGGAGGTGGCCCCGAGGATGAAGGCGCCGGAGGATGCCGAAGACAGGGACGAGGAGGGCATGATCGAAGTTCAGGCCGATTCCGGCTTCTTTGCCAACAGCGCCCTGAACCTGGAATACCGCCAGGGGCCGGAGCTCCCCACGCTCAAGTACGGGTTCCCCGACTCCCATTACATCTGCTTTCCCTACGAAACCCGCAGAACCGGTGTCTATGCGGCCGGCTGCGTGCGGCGGTCCATGGAATCGGCCAGGGTCGTTGACGATGCATGCGGGGCCGCCATGAAGGCCATTCAGTGCATTGAGGCCACGTCCGTGGGTATGGCGGTCCATCCCAGGGCCGGCGACATGAGTTACCCGGAATTCAACATGCAGCGGTGCACCCAGTGCAAGCGCTGTACCGAAGAGTGCCCGTTCGGCGCCATCAACGAGGACAAGGACGCCAACCCGCTCCCCAATACCACCCGCTGCAGGCGCTGCAGCATCTGCATGGGGTCCTGTCCCGAGCGCATTATTTCGTTCAAGAACTATTCGGTGAAAATGATCGGAAACATGCTTAAGGCCTTTTCGGTGCCCGAGGAAGACGAGGAAAAGCCGAGGGTTGTGGTCCTGGTCTGCGAAAACGACGCCTATCCCGCCGTCGACATGGCGGGCATCAAGCGGTATCAGTGGAGCCCCTACGTGCGGTTCATCCCGGTCCGCTGCCTGGGATCGATCAACCTGGTCTGGGTGGCCGATGCGCTCGCACGGGGGATCGACGGGCTGCTTCTCATGGGCTGCCGGCACGGGGACGACTATCAGTGCCACTTCATGAAAGGGAGCGAACTGGCCAACACCCGCCTGAGCAAGGTGTCCGAAACCCTGGACCGGCTGGCCCTGGAATCCGATCGCGTCCAGTTTGTGGAGGTGGGAATCACCGACTACGACAAGGTTCCCAAGATCATCGGCGACTTCATGGAAAAGATCGAGGAGGTGGGCCCCAATCCGTACAAGGGTTGGTAATTCGTGTCCATCCGGAAAATAAAGTTTTCCGGGTGAATGCAAATTAGGAATAGAGAGGGAAAGACATGACTAACTACGATCCGTCCTTTGCCCAGGAAGTTTTCGAAAACGTGGACGCCGGGGAAGAGATCAAGATGTGCATGAATTGCGGCGTCTGCGCCGCATCGTGCCCTTTGAGTCTGGAGATGGACTACCCCCCCCGGCAGGTCTTCAATCTGATCCGGGCCGGCAAACGAGATGAGGTACTCAATTGCAATTCAATTTTGTTGTGCACGTC
>JAFDKD010000101.1 GCA_019307165.1 Deltaproteobacteria bacterium
GTCGAACGGACGCTCATTCACATACGAGGCATGGCGAAACGCCTGCTCGAGCAGGGACAGGTCCCTGAAGCGGTAACCCAGCCTTTTATACAATGGGGTCGCGTCTAATCGATCTTGCATGAGCCTGTGTCCTGCGGTGTGTGATGTGAAGTTCAGGGCATATACTATAAAATCGAGCGATCTTTTTCAAGCTGTTATAGCAATTTGATTGACAAGCCTAGTTGAATTTGATAAATTCCTAAATTTTCTAGTTTCAGTTAGGGAAGCATCTTGGGCATGAAAAAAATGGTCATACTGGAAGAAAAAGATATCATCGAAAAAATAGAAAAGATCGCCCGGAAGATTGTTGAAAACAATTCCGGCCTCAAGGAGATCGTTCTGGTCGGCATCCGCACCGGCGGCGCCTATTTGGCCGCCCGCCTGCAAAAAACCATCGGCGAACTGGGGAACATTATCCCGCTTCTGGGCATTCTCGACATCACGCAAAACGGTCATCCTGGTGGATGATGTCTTATTTACGGGTCGGACCGTCAGGGCGGCCATGGATGCCCTGATCGATTTCGGCCGGCCGAAAAAGATTGAGTTGGCGATCCTGGTGGACAGGGGAGAAGAGTTCCGGGAACTCCCCATAAAGGCCAACTACACCGGGGGTGTCTGGGGCACGGCAGCGGACGAGACCATCAATGTATATCTGAAAGAAGGTGGCTCTGCCGATCATGTAACCGTAGAACGGAAACGGGCCGCCTGATCATGACGCGGAGGAAAAAGAAACCGAAAAAAAAACCGTCCGGCCTTTCTCCCCTATCCCCTGAAGAAGAATCTCTCGTATCGTCTCTGCTCGATGAATTGGAGCGCGTTGAACCGGCCCTCCTGGTTGACAAGGTGACTACCCCCGAAATTGCTCGGAGCCTGGCCCTGAGACTCCCGGCCGACTGCAAAGAAACCATTCCTGTCTTAAAGGCCCTGGGCCGCGTCTTTTCGGAAAAAGACGTCAGGAAAGCGGTCAAGAAGGCGCTTTTCCGGCTTCAGAAAAAGGGCATTTCCGTTTCCTCCGACCCGGCGCATGACGCGAAAGAGCGCATTTTCAGACCGGCCCCAAAAGAGACCCCTCTTGCCGCCTTGAGCGGTATTGACGGGACGGGAAACCGCGCTGTTTTCCTGGCCCTTCCCCAATCGCCGGCCGGTTTTGACGTGGCCATGGGGATCGTCAACGACGAACTCGGGATGCTCGAGTTCCAGTCGGGGGCCTACAGTAAAAAGCGCATGAAAGAGCTTAATGCCCTCTTCCGCGACCGGGTCGTCGGGATCATGGTGAACGCCGCGTTGCCCCATGCGGCCGCCGTTACCGAACAAGCCTATGCCCGGACGCTCGAAAAGACGGCGGATGCCCCGGAGGACTATTTGGAAATCAGGCCCCGGCTCCTGAACGATGTGACGCTCCCGGAACGGCCCCCTGCCTACGAGGTCGTCTCCGAAGAAGAAATCCCGTCAGGCGTGTTGACGGACAATCAGCTTGAAGCCCTGTTCAGTCATTCCCTGTTCATATCCTGGGTCATCGCACCCGAAGACATCCAGCCCCTGCTGGAATCTTTTGACACCATGGAAGACAGTCCCCTTATTCTCACGGATGCCCAAGTCCTGGACAGGGAGCGGCATCTCAAGGAGAATTGGATTGCCGAGCACTACACCGAAGAGAGGCGGTCCGCCCTGAAATACAGACTTGAGGAAATGGCTTATATCCTTCACGAAATCGGTGAAAAGGGCATGGCGCGAACGGCTTTGGCCGCTGCGGGGAGCCTCGCGTCGCAGAGCGGGTTGATTGTATCGGACCCGGTGCCGGCCCGGCTGTTGGAGCAGAGCTTGGATCTTTACCGGCGCGCCATGGAGGACACGGACGAAGACGATGCCGAGGTCGAAACGGCGCCGAGCAGCATTCTGCTTCCATGACGGCTCTACAGTTCTTTCGAGGAGTTGCCCATGCCCCCAATCATCAACGTCAAAACCGATTCACGGATCGAGATGGTCGATATCACGGCGGCGGTCCGAAAAGAGTTGTCCCGTTCAGGCATAACGGATGGGACCTGCGTGGTCTATGTGCCTCACACCACTTCGGGGATCACCATCAACGAGGGCGCCGATCCGGCCGTATGCAGGGATATTTTAATGAAACTCAACGACCTTGTTCCGGCAAATGCCGGCTACCTGCACATGGAAGGCAACGCCGACAGCCACATCAAGGCCTCGCTCATGGGCAGTTCCGTTACCGTCCTTGTGGAAGAGGGCCGACTCGTTCTCGGCACGTGGCAGAAAATATTCTTCTGCGAATTTGACGGGCCCCGGTCGCGGAAGGCGTTTGTTTCTATCCGTTAGGTTGAAGGTATTGGATTGGACATTGAACATTGAGAATTGAAGATTGAAGGGCTGTTGCCCAAATCGTCTTACGCTTAGACAGCGTTCAAGTTGCGATGGCAGTCCAATAACAAGTAATAACCCCCATCAGATATCGCGGTTAAAACCGCTCCTACGAGGCATGGGAATGTGCAAGACCGTTTTCGTAGGAGCGGCTTTAGCCGCGATTGAGCCCTACGGTGCATTTCGACTGTCCTTGCCCTTCTTTACAGCTATGAGTTATGAACTTTTCTGTTTAACTAAACCAACTTCACCGCGTCAGGATCCAGCCCTGCCTCCCCAAGCCATTCCCGGATGGCCCCATAGACCATACTGTAATATTTCTCCGACCCGCCGAGTCCCCGTCTGCCGAAATAGTAATTGATCTCCAGAAAAAGAGGTTCCGGGTCATCCTCGGCCAGGGAAAACACGAAATCGATCGCCGCCAGGTTGAGTTTCGTCCTCTCCGTGAAATCCACGGCCGTTCGCCTGCCCTTTTCCTGCAGGTCCGAACGCCAGTCATGATCGATTCCGGCGCCGCGGCTGATGGTGGTGATGCGATCGGCCGGGTGCGCAGGCCTTTTCCAGTAGGTAATGACCCGTTTTCCGATAATCACCGATCTGAGGACATTTCCTCCACAAGGAATGTATTCCTGGGTGACGAATCCCATGGACCCGGACCCTTTCTTGAGCCTGATTCGCTCAAAGGCCGACAAAAGGTCTTGGCGGTCATCCACAATGAACACCCCATCGCCTTCATGCCCCAGGTCCGTTTTGACAACAAACGGCAACCCATGGGGATATCGATCCGGGCCGGGATGGTGCGACGTGAATCTTTCCAGGGATGCCCACCTATAGGTCTTGGGGCAGGGACACCCCATGGATTCAAACAGCCGGCTTTGCCCGATCTTGCCGGGGTAGTCAAACCGCAGCCGATAATCAGGAAAAACAACGGCATCCGACGCCACGCAGGCTTCATAAAGTGCGTCCGGGCGCCCCTGAGGGAGAATGACGGCCTTCGCTCGCCGGATCAGCGCCCGGTCTTCCGGGCCGACGCGCCTGTCGCCCAGAATCACCTGATGATCCCCATCGAAACATGGATGGAATGAAAGGATCATGTTGAGTCGATAAGAGTTCGCATTTGAAAAAAAGGCACCGTTATGCCCGGAAAGACGCCCCCGCAGGGCATCACCTGAGCCCTGTCACCCCGCTGCGGTGGATTGGGGAGAGGCGCTCCCGTTTGACTTTGTTTATTCGGGTGACTATAGTTTCCTGGAAATCCAACGTCCTTGCAAGGGAAAAACAATGCCAATATTCGAATTCAGATGCGCTGAGTGCAGCCATATTTTTGAAAAATTGACGTTCAACTCCGATGAGGAGGTGGACATGTCGTGCCCGGTCTGCAATTGCACCCTCGTGGAACGAGTCGTCAGCGCAACCAATTACAGCATCGGCGCCGGGCCCGGGGCAAATCAACCCAAAATCACCACAAAGTCCTGCGGGGAAGGAAATCAGTGCATGACCCTGGACCTGCCGGGCCCCACAAAATAGCGACTGCGGTTTTGATTCCGCGCCGCCCGCCCTGGCTGTCATGGCTGCGATGGCAATAGCCGGAACGAATGACGGCCCCGCGACGAAGCGACCTCGCCAGGCTTTTTCCGCTGTATCCGCCCGTTCAACTTTCGCCGAAGACATGGTTGATGCCGATGGAAACAGAAAATTGCGGCAAATTTGAGACTTATGCGTTGAGTGACGAAGACAGAACCCGAATCATGGAAGTCTTCGAGGAAGACGTCATTCCCAAACTGACAAAACTGCACGCGAGATTGGGGACCATTAGCTGCGAATTCGCGGGGGAACGATACGGAGACTGGGTGATTCGTTTCAGGTCGGCCGGGTCGGGCTTTGAAATCGTGGAATTCGAATACGATGAAGATGCGGTTGGGATGGATTTGGATGTATAAAGGTCTGGGCCCGTAGGATCCGGCCTTTAGGCCACCCCCACAGGGGGCCTCGTCATTACCGAGTCCTATAAGTGACTAAAGTGATCTAAAGTGACTAGAGTGTCTAAAGTGAAGGAATTTTGACATTTTGATATGATTGATGAGCGAAGCTCCTCCACAACTTTAGCTCACTTTAGCTCACTCATAACTTTAGTCACTTCATGGCGCGCATTCCCGGGACGGAACAGCCAAATAGCTTTGACTCGGTCCGAGGGCCAAGTTTTGCAGGTAGAACTAAGCCAAGAGGCGTGATGGAAGGACGATTTTTAGGAAGGGATATCATCGAGCGCCCATCCTGCCCCTTTTGCGGGATGGGGGTCGATCGGCCCAAGGAACTGGCGACGCGCATGCCTAACGAGATGCCCGTGGGAAAATGCACGTGCGGCGCCGTTTACGCCTTCGATACGACCGGGCACAACCTGGGGATCGCCATGATCGACGCCCTCGTCTTCGGTTGCGACGGGGACTGGGACCTGGCCTGGGGTCTTCTGCCGGAAGAAGACTACCAGGAAAAGATGGTGGAAAATTATGATATCGAGAGCCACTATGTGGTGCCGGGCGGGGCCTATGAGGGCAGGCGCATTGCCGGGGCCCTCTACTTCATCCGGCTTCACCGGGACGTGAGGGAAGTCACCCAGGAAGGCGTGGACCGCCGGATGCGAAAAGCAACCCCCCTGCCATGCGAGGGACCATCGCCCAAAATGGGCAGAAAGCGGTTTTCCAAAAAGGAGGTGGAGGCCCTTGTCCGTGTGTATCGGATGGATACGCTCACGAACCTGGCCTTGGCGGATAAGCGAATTATCCGGGACCTGACCCGACTGCTTTACGCCGTGGATCGACACTTCAGGTGGCGGGCGGCGGACGCGCTGGGCAGGGTCTGCGCGGTAATTGCCAAAGATGACCCGGGGGCCGTTTCCAAACTCATGCAGGGGCTTTTCACGTCACTGAAGGATACGGCCGCGTCCAGCTGGGGGTCCCTGGATGCCATCGGCGAAATTGTCAGGAACGCCCCGATGCAGTTCGGCGGTTATGTCCCTCAGCTTTATCAGTTGAGCGGCGATCGGGTCCTGCTGCCCCAACTCGTGCGGGCCATCTGCAGGATCGCGGAAAAAAGCCCGGAACTCATTAGGAAAACCGCCTACCAGTACATCGCCTTTCTGAAGGACCCGGATGCGGAAATCCGGGGATACGCCGCCGCGATCCTCGGAGACATCGGCGCGCATGAGGCCCGAGACGATGTCCAACGCCTGGTTGATGACCCGGATACCATTGAATACTACACGGACGGCGACGTGGATGAACGTACGGTCGGGAGGCTTGCCCTGAATGCGCTGGATAAAATGGCCTAAATAATAAGTGCCCGTAGTACTCGTCGGGTAGAGATGTTTTCCAGCCTTCGCTCTGACGAGCTACGGCGCGGCAGGCAGCGGTCAGCGATCAGCTGCCAGCGTCGCCTCCGGCCTGAGGGGTGGCCCCGCCCAACAACGGCGGGATCTTCGACCAACATGTAGTTGGCGGCCGTTCGGCCCTGAGCTCACGGTCGAAGGGGAATCCAGAGAACCTGAATGGAAGGATTTGTATTTTAATTTGATATGATTGCTGGATCCCCGCCAAATTCGTGCGGGGACGACTGGGAGGGTGCGGGTCGGAGATCCTGCCGTTGTTGGGCGAGTTCGTTGTCGTGGTCGTTGTCGTAATCGAGGAGATCATGCAATTCGGTCATGAGCAGCTTGACGTCTATCGAGTTTCACTCGAATACGCCGTCAGAGAGAGTTGGGCGCCTTACGGCGATTACGACAACGACCACGACAACGAACACCGCTTCGCTGAGTACGCCAGAGACCGGCGCACAAGCATAGGCGGTTGTCAAAGCAATATTCACCCACTGAAAACCCTGAAGTCCCCCTTTGCAATGGGGGGAGTCGACATCTCACCACAGTTCCGCCCAAAAACGGCCCACAGGCTCCCCATTGCAAATGCCCCTCTTTTTCAAAACGGGAGGTGGACAAAACCATAGGAACATGACCACGCGGTTAGGACATGGTCTCCCAGGACTCAATGAACGTCCATTGGCTCATTTCCGCCCCTGGCGGACATATTCATCCCGGCGCCGAAATCCTCGAACGGCCATACAGGATCTCGCTGTCCGAGCATCACCCGTCGCTCACCCTTGGGGACTACTTCGAGGCCGCTGAGAAATTCGTCTCCGAAGACCATCTCGATACCCTTGTCGGCCTTTTTGAAGGACGATCCGGGTCGCCCGTAACGCCCCGGGACATTACCGACATCCTGATTCGAAGCGAAAAGCACGGCGCCCTGTACCATATAGCCGGCGTTGAGGTACTTGCTCGTTCGGGCGCCCTCAAGTTCGCACTCAGTTCGGCCATCTCCGAGGAAGGAAAGCAATGGCTTTCCCGGGAATCGGATACCCTGGCCTATCTGGACAAAGATTTCGATTTGCCTTATCTTCCGAAACCCTTTTTTCGGGGAGAGGCCACTGTGCCCGGCCGTGAGGCTTTTTCAATGTTGGCGGCCCAATGGTTCGAAGGCTTCAGCGAATGGCATCTGTCCATAGACAAGCGCTCCGGCGAGTTTGGCTTGGTTGTTTGGGATGGGAATGCGGGAAATCGATGGGCTGACCGGTCCGAAGTATTTGAGATATACAGGAAATCGTCCGGCATTCTGACGCTGTATTATGACGCCCGCACCACCAGGCAGATCCATCCGTGGCGCCATGCCGCGGGCGACTTTGTGGTCCGTAGCGGCACCGAGGGCGTAGAGGTCAGGCTCACCACCGCCAGAAATTATGTTTCGATCATGGACCGGATTTCAGGCGACGCGGTTCATCCCATGATCGCCCTTGTCTATTTTTTTCTGGATCTGGTGACCAGAATGCGGGTGGACAGGCTGGACGGGACGGGAGCGGCTGCCTGGGCCGCCGTCCCCTCGCTGGAGGCCGCCGTTGCCGGATTTTTCGGGGCCTTGCTGACAAGGGAATCCCGTGATGTTTATTTACCGGGGAGAACGGCCGATCTCATGGCCCTGCTGAAAAGTTTTGACCGCGAGGAGTTGGAAAAGCTGTTCGAGCCGCTGCTGGATCTGTATGTACCCGAAGATCGGGAAGCGTTGAAGGTCATCCGCCGAAACCTGACCGCCCACGCCGCTGAACTTCATCGGATCATTCAGGGTCTCCGTTTATCATCTCTCGAAAAGGCCCCGTGATGATCCTCGACACGGCATACAGAAGGGATGCCTTGTTCAGATCGCGCACCCCCATTTGCACCAACAGGTCCCTTGAAAGCCGGTGCAGTTCTGCATAAGCGGCATCGAGATTGAATGCCGGGTAGGACCTCCCTTTTTCAAACCCCGATTTTCCACAACTCCGGACCTGTCCCTGAATCAGTGTGGGGATGCCGTAGACGCGGCAGGTGATAGGGCGATGAGGATACAGGATACAGGCCTGGTCTTCGTTGAGGAGGGGACAGCGAAGCCTTTCCGTCGCCAGGCTTTGGACATCCGTTTGCGACGCGCCTGGGATGGCCTTCATGCGTTCCTGGAGTTTCAGGAGGTCCCGATCCGACTTGACGGCGCGCTGGAGGGCGGCCCGCCGCTCTTTCCTGGGCAACCGGGCGAACCGCTCCTTCAAGAAGGCCGCCTCGATGGGAAACAGACCGAAGACCGCGTGGCAGCAGTCCGAACACCCGGCCTTGCACCGCACCTGCCCGGCGTGATCCCGCAGTACGTTGCCGAATGCGGTATCGGCCCGCAATACGAGAGCGGCATATTTTTCAAACAAGCGGTCCAAGTGGTCCAAACCTACATTTATTCCATCTGCAAAACCCCCGTGTAGCGGGGGTCACCGTTTTCTGGCTATACCGTCCCGGAGATGCCATCGTGGCTTCGCCAGGTTGAGGTTAAGGTCAAGGCTTAGATAACCAAGAAAAATGGGTTCAGGCTTGATTGAGTGATGAAATGATTCGATCTTCAAATGAGTTATACATTCTGTGAAC
>JAFDKD010000697.1 GCA_019307165.1 Deltaproteobacteria bacterium
CGGATTGCAGTGCACTTCGATGAGGATCCCGTCCGCGCCGGCCGCCATTGAAGCCATGCTCATGGGCTCGATGATGCTCAGTCTGCCCGTGCCGTGCGAGGGGTCCACGATGATCGGCAGGTGGGACACCTCCTTGACCGACGGAACAATACTAAGATCCAGGGTGTTCCGGGTGTAGGTCTCGAAGGTCCGAATGCCTCTTTCGCAGAGAATGACATGGGGATTTCCCCCGGCAAGGATGTATTCGGCGCAGTTGAGCCATTCGCTCAGCGTTGAATTCATCCCCCGCTTTAAAAGTACGGGTTTTTTCACTTTTCCCACTTCGGCGAGGAGGGAGTAGTTCTGCATGTTTCTCGTTCCGATCTGTAAGACATCCGCGTATTCGCACACCCACGAAACATCCCTGGGATCGGTGACTTCCGTCACGATGGGCAGCCCGGTTTCCCTCTTGGCCTTTTCCAGGATCTTCAGGCCCTTCAGACCCAACCCCTGAAAATCGTAGGGTGAGGTTCTCGGTTTAAAGGCGCCCCCCCGGAGCATGTTGGCGCCCGCTTCCTTGACTTTGACGGCGGTCTCGATCATCTGCGCCTCACTTTCCACGCTGCACGGTCCGGCAACCACCACAAAATCCTGCCCAACCTTCACATTGCCCACGGGAATGATGGTTCTGCCGCCTCCATTCAACTTGACGAGCTTGAGATTTTTCATTGTCTTATGATCTCCTCTGTTGGGTTCCGGTTGCTTTTATCAAAAAAGCCATGAGCGCTTACCTCCCGCCCATGGCTTTCATCCTTGAGTCTGCTTCTATGCCATGGGCGATCCGGTCCACCAGTAAAAAAAATAATAGAGTTCCCGCCAATAGCAGCAATAGACGCCATGTGTGCCGGTCTGCATTTCCGGAAGAATGGAATATCTCATTTTCAGCTGGTTCATGAGACGGCCTTTAACCTCAGGTAATGATCGGCCAGGACGATCTTGGCCATGGCTTCCAACACGGGAATGACCCGCGGAATAGCGCACACATCGAACCTTCCGCGGAATTCAAGCGTCGCCGGACGACCTTCGCGGTCAATGGTATGCTGTTTCTTGAAAATGGAGGGAATGGGCTTCATGGCGACCCTCAGCACGATGTCATCACCGTTGGAAATTCCCCCCAGAATCCCGCCTGCGTTGTTGGAAGCGAAGCCGTCCGCTCCGATGGGATCGTTATTCTCAGATCCCTTGAGCCGGGCCGCCGCGATTCCCGCTCCGATCTCCACGCCTTTTACCGTGCCGATGGACATCATCGCCTTGGCCAAATCCGCATCCAATTTATCGAATATGGGCTCGCCCAAACCCGCGGGGCAGCCGGCGATTCGGACCTCAACGATGCCCCCCAGGGAATCGCCCTCTTCCCGCGCCCGGGCAAGGGCCGCTACCATTTTTTCCGAGGCCGTGGGGTCCGGGCAGCATACCGGGCTCTTCTCAATGGTTTCCAGATCCATACGTTCCGCAGAGATGCCGCCCAACTCAACCGTAACCGCCGTGATATTTACGCCCAAAGGCGCCAGGACCTTTCCTGCTACCACGCCCGCGGCCACCCTGCATGCCGTCTCCCTGGCGGAATACCGGCCCCCGCCCCTGAAATCGAAATGGCCATACCGCTTATGGTAGGCGTAGTCCGCGTGCCCCGGCCTGAAGAGACTGCGAAGGATCTCATAGGGCCGACTGTCGGCGTCGCGATTTCGTACGAGCAAGGCAATGGGGGTGCCGGTGGTGCGCCCTTCGAACACCCCGGACAGGATCTCAACCCGGTCCGCCTCCCTTCGGGGGGTATCCGCCGGGCCTTTGCCGGGACGGCGACGAGCCATGTCCCGCGTGAAATCCTCCCCCGCCAGAGGCAGCCTCGGCGGACACCCGTCAATGACCGCGCCGATGGCCTCTCCGTGAGATTCGCCGAACGTCGTTATTCTGAATAAGGCGCCGAATGAATTTCCGGGCATGCTCACGCCCTCTGACGGCCGATGGCGCCGGCTGGAAAAGGCGCACCATCGGCGGGATGCGAAAGCAGACTCACCGCAATCGCAGCCGTTGCTTCATGTATATCCAAAAGGCCGGAATCGACCACCAGATCGGATGCGCTCCGGTAAAGGGGAATTCGCGAATCCAGCACCGCACCCAACTCATTGATGGAACCGGTCCCTGTCAGGCTCGGCCTGTTCGCGCCCGATCCCGGGTCCTGCATCATTCGTTGTTTCAGAATCGGAGCGGCTGCATCCAGCCATACCAGGAAGCCGTTCGCCTTTAAACGCTTTATGTTTTTTTCATCCACGACAACGCCTCCGCCCGTGGCGATCACACGGTTATCCATGGATGACACCCTTTCAACGATGTCTCTTTCCATGTCCCGGAAACGGCCCCAGCCCCATCGGGCAACGATCTCTCCAATAGAGAGTCCCGCCTTTCCTTCGACTTTTTCATCCGTGTCGATAAACGCCATGCCCAGTTGATCGGCCAGGCGTTTGCCGATGGACGTCTTGCCGCTGCACCTGTAACCTATGAGAACGATGTTCATGATTTTCTTTATACTCAGTTGCCGTTTAAAACGCGTTCACAAACAAAAAAAGCCGTGGGCGCTTAGCTGCCCACGGCTTTTATGCGAATGTTGATGCAATCAATCCATGGGCAGACCTGTCCTCCGAAAATAAAAATAAAAGCCCTGCCAGCATGAATTAATTGAGATCGTCATTTTTTCGTTTGCTCTCTCTGCAAGTTTCAGCCTTTTTATTTGAGTTCGCACGCCTTGTCAACAAAAAAATTACAGGGACC
>JAFDKD010000698.1 GCA_019307165.1 Deltaproteobacteria bacterium
GAAACTGGCAGCGGCGGTGCCGGAACAAAAGGATGCCCGTGAAGCAGAGGGGCAGGTTCCCTTCCTCGTCCATCTGGGGAATGAGACAGTCAATTTTTTTCGTTCTTCAAGTGAACTGCTGGAATTTATCGGCGAAACAACAGTAGCCTTTTTTAGAATGCTGCGGGGTAAGGCCCAATACCGTCGCTCCGATCTGGGGCTGATCCTCGAGGCCTGCAGCGGCCAAGCCGTCCCCATCGTCACGCTCATCAGCTTTCTTGTAGGGATGATCCTGGCGTTTGTGAGCGTCATTCAACTGAGGATGTTCGGGGCTGAAATGTATGTGGCCAACCTCGTTGGCATTACCATGGTTCGATTGATGGCGGCCATCATGACGGGCATCGTCATGGCCGGCCGCACGGGGGGTGCATTTGCCGCACAACTGGGCACCATGCAGGTGAATCAGGAGATCGATGCCCTGAAAACCCTGGGCCTGTCACCCATGGAGTTTCTGGTCCTACCGCGCGTGCTGGCCCTGGCGCTGATGATGCCCCTTCTTGCCCTTTACGCCAATGTCATGGGAGTCCTGGGCGGTGCGGTGGTGGCTGCCAGCATGCCCGACATCAGTCTCATCCAGTATTACCATCAGACGACGGAGGCAGTCACCCTGTGGGATCTGGGAATCGGGCTTTTCAGCAGTGCTGTTTTCGGGGTGATTGTGTCCATGTCCGGTTGTATGCGCGGCATGCAGTGCGGCCGCAGTGCGTCATCCGTGGGCGATGCCGCCACTTCCGCGGTTGTCACGGCCATTGTGGGGATCATTGTGGCGACAGCGATCATCACCATTATAACTAATTCATTGGGGGTATAGAAAAAGACCGGAGTGTTGGCCTCCGGCTCGTAGAGCCTACCCTCCGGCCTGTAAGACCAACGGGCTGGAAGCGGCCTCGGAGAGAGTACTGGAGTTATGGAGTCATGGGAAAAAGAATTTCCAAAACTCCAATAATAGTGAGGGCAATATTGGACAACAGCCATGATAAGGAGTCAAGAGGAGAGATGCCTCAAGGAGAACCACACGTCACCGTTAAAGACCTGACCATGGCCTATGGCGACTTTGTGGTCATGCACGATCTGAATTTTACCATCAACCGGGGGGACGTCTTTATCGTCATGGGCGGGAGCGGATGCGGCAAAAGCACCATGATGACCATATTGATCGGACTCAAGTCTCCGACCAAGGGCCAGGTCTTCTATCTTGATGTCAATTTCTGGGAATCCGACCCGGAGACCCGCGACACGATTATCCGCCGGGCCGGCGTCATGTACCAGAGCGGGGCCCTGTGGAGCTCCATGACCCTGGAGGAGAATGTGGCCCTACCCCTTGAAACATACACGGACCTGAGTCCCGATCAGATTCGCGACGTTGTTAAGATGAAACTGGCCCTGGTAGGACTGGCCGGATTTGAAGAATTTTATCCATCGGAAATAAGCGGTGGGATGCAAAAGAGGGCCGGAATCGCCAGGGCCATAGCCCTGGATCCGGAGATCCTCTTTTTTGACGAACCTTCCGCCGGACTGGACCCGATGAGTGCGCGCAGACTGGATGATCTCATCCTGCAACTCCGGGAGAGCCTGGGTACGACCATGGTGGTGGTGACCCACGAGCTGGCCAGTATTTTTACCATCGGTAACAATTCAGTATTTCTGGATGCATCAAAACGGACCATGACCGCCACGGGCAACCCCAAAAAGCTTCTGGCCGAAACAAAAGACACCACGCTGCTCCAGTTTTTGACCCGTGGGGAAAAATCATAAGCCCATAATTTTAGAGAGGAAGGGAAACCATGGCTAAACAAGCAAACAGGAAGTTGATCGGCGGCTTCGTTGTCATTGCGGTGGGTATCATGGCCGCCAGTGTCGTCATTTTCGGCTCGGGAGAGTTTTTCAAGAAAAAAGATTCATACGTGCTCTATTTCGAAGGATCCGTCAAGGGATTGACAGTGGGCTCGCCGGTGCTGTTCAGGGGGGTCAAGGTGGGGTCGGTGAAAAGTATCGTGATCCGCTCCTACCTGAAAGAGCTCAAGTCCTATATTCCCGTCATCATTGAGGTCTATCCGGAGAAATTTGAGGTTATCGCGGATGTCGCAAATATTGGGGCTGAGAAAGAAAGGATCACAAAACTCATTAAGGCGGGCATGCGGGCCCAGCTTGTGTCCCAGAGCATGATCACCGGCCAGCTCATGATCGAAGTGGCCATTCGTCCAGGCACACCCGTTGTACTGAGGAATCTTGACCTTGATAAGGGGTATATCGAGATCCCTACGATCCCGTCCACCATGGCACGACTGAGCAAGTCCCTGAAAAACCTTGATCTCAAAGAGATAAGCGCCGGTTTGACTTCGATTCTGGGCAGCGTTGACAGTCTTCTGAAGAACCCGGACATCGAGTCCATTTTGAACGAACTAAAAGGCGTTTTACAGGATGCGCGCGGCCTGGTGGAAAACGTGAATTCCAAGGTGGATCCCCTGACAGACAACCTGAACAGCACGGTTAGCGATGCCGGAAAGTTAATGAATGATGCGGATCGAGAGCTGAAATCCCTGATCGTTAAAGCCAACGCAACCCTGTCCAATTTCGGCAAGCTGGCCGGGGAAGTGGACGCAAAGATGGATCCACTTTCAAAATCCGCGATCGCTGCGATGAACGCGGCCAAATCCGCATTCAAAAGTTTCGATGGTCTCGTGGGCAAGGACTCGCCGACCCGGGCCGATTTGGACACCACCCTTCAGGAGCTCGCAGGGGCCGCCCGTTCCCTGCGGATACTGGCC
>JAFDKD010000102.1 GCA_019307165.1 Deltaproteobacteria bacterium
TACAGTTCCTGCACCGACCCCACCCCCGTCACCGACATACCCTTCGGGGCCTTCAACCCTTCCAGGTTCGTCCGGGACAGGATGCACCGGGCAAATCCCAGCTTTTCGGCCTCCCGGATCCGAAGTTCGGCCTGGCTGACCCCCCGGACCTCGCCTGCCAGCCCCACCTCCCCGAACAGGACCAGGCGACGGTCCACGGGCCGGTCCAGATAGCTGGACATCATGGCCGATACAATGGCCAGGTCCGCGGCCGGCTCGTCGATTTTCAGCCCTCCCGCCACATTGACAAAGATGTCCTGGTCGCCCAGCACCATGCCGACCCGTTTGCCGAGGACTGCCACGAGAAGGGATATGCGGTGGTGATCCACGCCGATGGCCGTTCGCCTGGGCGTCCCCAGGGGGCTGGGGCCCACCAGCGCCTGAATTTCCACCAGCAGGGGCCGGGTACCCTCCAGGCAGGGGATGACCACCGAGCCCGAGACCTGATGCGGCCTTTCTTCCAGAAACAGACGCGACGGGTTCTCCACTTCCACCAGGCCCGCATCCTTCATCTCGAAGACCCCGATCTCATTGGTGGGCCCGTAACGGTTCTTGACGGCCCTCAGTACGCGAAACACATGCCCGCCATCCCCCTCGAAATAGAGTACCGTGTCTACCAGGTGCTCCAGCACCTTGGGCCCGGCAATGGCCCCGTCCTTGGTCACGTGACCGATGAGAAAAACGGGCACGCCCGAGCGCTTGGCAAAGGACATGAGCCGGTTGGCCGACTCCCTGATCTGCCCCACGCTCCCAGGCGCGGAAACCACCGCGTCCGTATAAACCGCCTGTATGGAATCCACTGCAAGGACATCCGGCTTCAACACGGTCAATTCGTCAAGCAGGTTTTCGATGCAGGTTTCCGTAACCACGTAAAGGCCGTCCGAAAGGGTGGTCAAGCGGTTTGCGCGCAGTTTGATCTGCTGCGGCGATTCCTCGCCCGACAGGTATAGGGCCTTGAAGCCTTTAAGGGCCAGCAGGTCGAGTACCTGCAGGATCAGGGTGGACTTCCCAATGCCCGGATCGCCTCCGATAAGGACCACAGACCCCGGCACCACACCGCCGCCCAGGGTGCGGTCAAATTCGGTGAGATCCGTTTTCCAGCGCATGTCCGGGGCCAGGGAAATCTCACTTACAGGCAGGGGACGGCTCATGGCGGCGGGACGCGTCGCCCGCTTGGGCGCATCATGTATCTCCTCCACCATGCTGCTCCACTGCCCGCAGTCGGGACAGCGGCCCAGCCATTTCAGGGCCTGATGCCCGCAACTCTGGCATACAAAGACGGATTTACTGGACTTGGGCATGACGAAAAATCTCCGATTTCATGTTCGATCGCCTATTGATCGGATCTGTCAGGTGTGATCTGATTCGGCCTTAATATTCTATAGAAGGGACCTCCCCGTCAAGTTGCGGGTTGCGCCCCTGATCCACCCCATGAAAAAGTCGAGTCCAAATTAGGCGGTGGATTTAGGTGCGCTTTGGGGTTAAAGGTTAACGGGTCAGGCTGCCGGGACGGATATTGACACGGCGCAGTGTTTTTCCTAACATTTTGTGTTTAACCGAAAAGCGATCCGGGCAATGTGCCTGTCGTTATCGCAAACGCGTTTAGCCCCATGCCGAGGTCAATATGGTTGATGCCCTGTACCGAAAAAAACTGACAACGCCCGAAAAGGCGGTGGAGCAGATAAAAGAAGACAGCCTCCTGGTCAAAGGCCTCGGCCTTGCCGAACCGCCTGCCCTGCTTGCGGCGCTCGCCCAACGGCTTCAAGCGCAGGACCTGAAAAAACTCAGGGTCCTGGACGGTCTCCCGTTCCAATACGTCAAGGAGACGCTGCTTGTCCCCGACCTGGCCGATTGCGTGGATCGAATTACCAGTTTCGTGGGCGACGGGGATCGGGGCCTCGTTCAGGTGGGGCTCCATTCATACCTGCCCAATCACCTGCACCAGATGCCGAGACTCATATCGGAATTCATGACGGTGGATGTGACCATGACCACGGTCTCGCCCATGGACGCATCCGGCTATTTCACGTTCGGCGCCTCGAACGATTACACGTCCACCGCCGCGCGTTGCGCCAAGCGATTGATCGTGGAGGTGAACGACAATATGCCCCGCATTCTGGGGGAATCGCTCCTCCACATCTCGGAAGTGAATGCGGTCGTCGAGAACCACGTGCCGCTCCTGGAATTCCCCTCGCCGGCACCGGCGCCGGAAGACGAAATTATCGGCCGCACCATTGCCGAAATGGTCCCTGACGGGGCGAGCATCCAGCTGGGATTCGGCGGGGTCCCCTCAGCCGTCGCCGGGTACCTGTGCGATCACAAGGACCTGGGCATCCATACCGAAGTGATCTGTCCGGCCATGATCGATTTGGTCCGGAAAGGGGTCGTCACCGGCACCCGGAAGACCCTTCACAAGAGAAAGCACATCTTCACGATCGCACTCGGAGACAAGGAGATGATGGCTTTCATGAACGACAACCCCTCCATGGAAAGCCACCCGGTCTCCTATACCAATCATCCGTCGGTCATTGCCCGAAACGACAACATGATCTCCATAAACGCGGTCCTGCAAGTGGACCTTTTCGGCCAGGCCAACGCCGAATCCATGCAGGGACATCAATTCAGCGGCTCGGGGGGGCAGCTTGACTATGTCAGGGGCGCCTTTGACGCGAAAGGCGGGAAATCCATCCTCGCGTTTCACGCCACCGCCAAAAAGGCGAAGACATCGCGGATCGTGCCGCAGCTGCCCCAGGGGACCATGGTCACCACTCCCCGAAACGACGTCCACTGGCTGGTCACCGAGTTCGGGGCCGCCAACCTCAAAGGAAAATCCACACGCGAACGCGCCCTGGCCATCATCGACCTGGCCCATCCCGATTTCCGCGGCGACCTGCTCCGCGCCGCCGAAGACATGTACCTGCTGTAGCGAATTCGGCGCCAAGGACAGACTGCCCTCTGCGAACTCGAAGGGACAAATTCACCCTTTTAATGCACTTCGGCAAACTCAGGACTGCGCTTAGGATTGGACTCCGGACGAGCAGGCGTTTAGATCTCCGGTTACCGGGCGTGCCCCCCCTTTCTATGGCTGGTTTGATACAGCAGGCCGGGACGCATGTCGGAAAACCCTTTTACCAGGCGGTCCGTACCGGGTACTGTAGGATGGCCTCGTCAGGTGTCAACAGGACAAGCCCGTGGACGATACTCTGGCAGATCAGCAGGCGGTCAAACGGGTCCTTATGATAGGAAGGAAGCCGTGTGAGGTAAAGGGCCTCCTCTTCCTTAATGGGAAGGGATGAAATCCGATGTTTTTTCCTCTGAGCGGGGACGAATTTTTGAGGCGGCTCAGGCAGGGGCAGCCTCTCCAAGGCGTACTTGAGGGCAATTTCCCATGAAGAAACGGCGCTGAGATACACCTCGTTTGACGGGTCCGCAAACAGGGTCCGGGCGTCGTTGGACAACTCCGGAGCATCCAGGATAATCCAAAGAAATGAGCAGGTGTCCAGCAGGACCTTCATTCGGTTTCGCCCTGAAATGCATTCAGAATTTCATCCGGCAGAGGTTCATGAAACTCCGGGGGGACCTGGAACAACCCTTTTGCCAGACCTATGGGTCGCGGTGAAACACTGCGGGTCGGCACAGGATGTATTTCAGCAATGGGCACATTCCGCTTGCAGAGAATAATCGTATCCCCTTTGGCAAGACGTGCCAGGTATTTTGAAAGGTGCGTTTTCGCTTCATGTATGTTGATCCGGATCATGGTCTGAAACTAAACCATAAAGTGAGCTAAGTCAAGCGCTTTTTTCAAGGCATCTAGAGGAAAGGAAAAACCCTTTATTGAGAAACAGGCACTTGCCCTGCAATTTCAGGGTTACAATTTCCAAAATGGATAAATCATCAATCGCCCTCCGGACAATTCTAACATTATCCAAAAGAACTAGGTATTTTGCTGAGTTCTTCGGTTTCCTTTCCATATCCCGCCTGCGGTCTGGTCGCCATATCGCAGTGCTGCCCCCGCTTGTCTTGGTTTTGGGCTTTATCGGCGCAGGCATCGGCGCGCCCCCGGCGGAAGCGGGCCGGAAAGCAAAGGAAACGGCCGATCGAACCGAAGCCCTCGAAAGGCCCCGGCTCGAAGCCGTAAGCACCGGCGATGCACCCGTGATAGACGGCATACTGAGCGAACCGGTCTGGAGGAGCGCCGCCCTCATCCCCCAATTGACGCAGGTGGAGCCCGACGAAGGCGGCGTATCAACGGAGCGGACGGAAGTGCGGATCCTGTTCGACAAGGATTATCTGTATATCGGCGTGCGGTGTTATGACGGCGCCCCGTCACGAATTCGCGCCACTGAAATGGAGCGAGATGCGGAGTTCGAGTCCGACGATTACGTCACGATTGTGTTCGACACATTTCTCGACAGCCGCAACGGTTATTTCTTCAGTACAAACCCACTGGGCGCCCGCACGGACGGTCTCATTGAAAACAACCGCCGAGTGAAAGGCGAGAATTGGGATGGAATCTGGTATGTCAAGTCTTCCATCGATTCCGAAGGATGGGTCGTCGAGTTTGCGATACCGTTCAAGACGGTATCGTTCGACGAGAAACAAACCGCTTGGGGATTCAACATCGAAAGGACCATCAGAAGAAAGAGTGAAATCGACCGATGGAGCGGAACCGGCATCGCACGCAGTGTCGAGGAGGTGGCCCTGGCAGGGCGCATTACGGGCCTCGAAGGCATCCGGCAGGGACTGGGACTGGATATCGTCCCCGGCGTGACAGCCACTGCTTTTCACCGGCCTGAGGGCTCGCCCGGTGACGAAAAATCCATGGACCCCTCCCTCGATGTCTTTTACCGAATCACACCTTCCCTGATGGCGGCGGTCACCTTCAACACGGACTTCGCGGAGACCGAGGTTGATGAGCGTGAACTTAACTTCGATCGATTCGATCTTTTCTTTCCTGAGAAAAGGGATTTTTTTCTTAAGGATGCCGGGATATTTGAGTTCGGCGGCCTCGAACGAAACGGAAAACCTTTTTTTTCAAGGAAAATCGGGCTCGATGACGAGGGCCGTGAGGTCGGTATCATCGCCGGCGCCAAAACAACCGGGCGCAACGATAACCTGAACATCGGCATTCTTGCGGTGCGCCAGGATGAATCGGCCAACCGCGGTCCAACGAACCTCTATGTGCTCAGGCCGAGCCTCAATGTCCTGAAAGAATCCGCTCTCGGTTGCATTTTTACTCACGGCAATCCCATTGAAGATGAGGGCAACAGCGTTGCCGGGGTTGATTTTCAATACCGCAACAGCGAAATCATCGGGGAGAAAGTCTTTAATGCGGGTATCTGGTTTCAGAAAGCCTTTCGCACCGGCATCGACGATCGCGACATTGCCTACGGGATGAACCTCAACTATCCCAACGAACCGATCGAATGGAGCCTGGGATTTCAAGAGATCCAGAAGGAATTCCGCCCAGGGCTCGGCTTCGTGAACCGCAAGGGGATTCGTCAATACGAAGGCGAGGGTCGATATCGCTGGCGGTTCCGGCCGGACGGCTACGTTCGCTTTCTGGACAGCGGGTTCAGTGCGGAAGTGGTCGAAAAAATATCGGATAACTTCATCGAAACGGCGGCGTTCAGCTGGAACGCGCTGAGGGTCGACAACCGCCACGGGGACCGTATACAGGTCGGTTGCAGACGGCAGTACGAGGAACTGGATGAGGATTTCGAGATCCACGAAGGTATTGTGATCCCCAAGGGCGCTTATCCGGGGAATCGTTTTTTCGGTAAAATCCTCACATCTCCTCAAAGATGGCTCAGCGGCGGAATCGAAGTCGAGTTCGGTGATTTCTTCGATGGAAACCGCACGCAGTTAAAGCCCTACCTTCAATTCCGCCCGTCCCGTTTCATTTTCTTTTCTGCGGAATTCGATTACAACGACGTAAGCCTGCTGAACGGGGGATTCCAGACGCATCTTATCAAGAGCCGCATTCGGTTCCAGTTCACCCCTGACATTACATGGAACACCCTTCTGCAATGGGACAATGAGTCTGGTGTACTCGGGGCACACAGCGTTTTTCGCTGGACCATCGAACCCGGCAGGGATATCTATATCGTCATCTCTCACGCCTCCGGGGACGATAAGCAAACCGACGATTTCCTGGAAGGGAAGGCAACCGAATTCACGGGAAAGCTGCAGTGGACATTCCGGTTCTGACGAGCAGCAGGACGAAACGGAACGCCAAGACGTACAGGTTCATGCGGTGCCACCGCCGCCGTCTGATTGGGTAGCATCAGCCACACCGGCATCCTTCGGAATGATGTGCTCATTGAAATGCCTTTTATCAGGAATTGAATTGCCCAGCTGCTCGCTTCGCATTTTGGATTGGAATTGAAAAAGAACGCCGCTGCAACGCCTTCAAAAGGATACGGATTTTCCATACCCATGCTGATAATCATGCTACTGGAAGTGGGCATGGTTCTTGACATCCCGTTCGCGTATTACAATTTGCCTTTGGGGATTTTCTTAGCCGTCGAAGCATTTACGGCGGTTTTGCAGTTGGCCGGCATTTTGATGGTGGCTTCCGGCCTCTATCGCTCCGGGGCCGTGCTGGAGTTCATTGCGAGTGCGATTCATTTACTTGACATAACAGGGATACTGGGGATCGTGGGCGCGAGAAAGGCCTACAAGTACCCGGAGCGCCTTTCGGAATCGCAGGCCTGAACGACTGCCGCGCAGGCTCAAGGGGGAAAGTAAGATGTCTTGTTCGTAGCGGAATGAAAGGAGCACCACATGAACCACCGTGAGCGGATCAAGGCCGTCTTTGAGGGCGAGACGGTCGATATCATTCCATGGGTCCCGCGGATCGACCTGTGGCACAATGCCCATGCGCTTGCCGGCACCCTGCCTCGTAAATACGAGGGGATGACCGTAGAAGACATTCATCGCGCCGAGGGCTGGCCGCTCCACAAAGTCGTCCCCGAGTATCTTAAGCCTGAAAGGCCCGAAGACACCCATCATCGGGCTATCGGCCTATACGACCTGAAGGAATACCCCTTTACGTTCGAGTTTTCATCGGATGTGGACATCGAGGTCGCACTGGAATCGGATGAAGACGAGGAAATGATCCACGTGGTGTACCACACCCCGGTCGGCTCGGTCAGCGTCCGCCACGGCCTCACCGCGGAGATGAAAAAATCGGGCGCCAGCATCTCCTGGGTAAGGGAACACGCCATCAAGGGGCCCGAGGATTACAAGGTGCTGGCCCATCTGTTCGGCAACATGACCCTCAAACCGGCGTACGAGCGTTACAACGCCTTGCGCCTTGGGCCCTGCGCCCTGTGTTTACGTAGCAGGCCTGCCGCCGCGAAGGCGGGAGGAGGAGCGATCAAAGGCAACACAGCCCTTCGGCTTCGCTCAGGGCCGCCTAGATGGCGGATCGGGATAATGCCATACGGCTTGTATTCTATGCAAGCTATGCTATATAAAAGGCGCTCCGGCTAGTAAAGAATCCCGCTTTGAGGCCGCCCCTCTCAGATCATCGGGAAACGCTTCTCGGGGGCCGGTAACTTTAGCATAACGTACGAAATAGGGATTTCGAGAGGTTTCCCTGGGACGTCGCCGGAGAACTCGATTTCTACGGCTTTTAAAAAGGATGATTATAAAATGACTCAGCACATTGAAGACATTAAAGCGGCCGTGGTCGACGGGAAGCACAAGGACATCGAAGCCCTGGTGAAAAACGCCGTGGACGACGGAATGGATTTAGGCGTCCTCATCAACGATGCGCTCATCGCGGCCATGGACATCATCGGCGAAAAATTCTCCAAGAGCGAGATCTTCGTGCCAGAGATGCTGGTCGCCGCCGTAACCATGAAAAAGGGGCTGGAAATCATACAGCCGCTCTTGACGGAGGATCAGACCCAGTCCAGGGGAAGCATCCTGATGGGAACCGTCAAAGGCGATCTGCACGATATCGGAAAGAACCTCGTCATCATGATACTCAGGGGCTCCGGCTTCGATGTCGTCGACCTGGGCGTTGATCTGAGCG